>NZ_JBXWSF010000062.1:0-25098 GCF_059613285.1 Ruegeria sp. BHSB058
GTCACCCCGATCCGCGCGATCAGGTCGAACCAGGCCTTGAGCGACGCGGGCATCGAGTAGTTATACATAGGTGCGCAGAGCGCGATAACATCCGCATCGATGATTTCGGCCGGTTCTGTCGCAAACTTTTTAGATGACAGAGCATCAGTGGAATTGGTGAGCAGTTTACCCCGCCAGTTGGATGAACTGCTGAAACGGACGGAGTTCAGGCGTGAACTGACCTTTGCGGATCATGTTGACCAGTTCTATGCCTGCCAGGACAGATGCGGCTGAATCGAAAGATTTGAATCCCAGCAAGGGTCTGATCCTTCGTTTGATGAACCGGTGATCCTGTTCAATGATGTTGTTGAGGTATTTCCGCCTGACCATTTCGATCGGGATCGGGCAGCCAAAGCCTTTCAACATCTTGTTGATCGCCTTGATCCCAGCAGTGTTTGCGCCACTTTTGTCTATGGCAATCCGTTCACCTCGAGGGCGCGGGCGAAGAACCTCGTCGCAGCAGCTTTATTGCGGCGTTTGGATAGCATGAAGTCCAGAGTTTTGCCGTGTTTGTCGATCGCTCGGTAAAGATAAACCCATATGCCTTTCACTTTCACATAGGTTTCATCCATGCGCCACGAACGGTCTGCGGGACGCTTTCCATACCGTGCTGTTTCAGCAATGAGGCCGGCATATCGACTAACCCAGCGGTTTAGCGTTGCATGATCCAGATCAACGCCGCGTTCCGCCATGATTTCTTCCAGATCCGGGTAGGAAACACCGTAGCGCAGGTAGAAGAAAACCGCGTGCAAGATCACTTCTTTCGGATAATGCGCGCCCTTGAATGAGATCGTCATTGTCGGCTCCTGTCATGTTCCAGCACGCGTTACCAGAACTGTGTTCGATCTGACAGGTGGGGACAAAGTTTGCGACAGAACCTTCAAGGAACTTGCCGTTTTTGCCGACGGCCCCAAAGACTTAAACCCAAGCACCTTTCACTTTGATGTAAGTCTCGTCCATTCTCCAGGAACGGTCGCATGGTCCTTTGCGGCGACGTGCTTCTTCAGCGATTGCACCGGAATTCCGTGTTACCCATCGGTTAAGCGTGGTGTGGTCCACTGGAACACCGCGCTCGGCCATGATTTCTTCCAGGTCTCGATAAGAGACACCATAGCGAACGTAAAAGAACACCGCGAACAGTGTCACGTCTTTCGGATACTGTGCACCTTTGAAACAGATCCCATTAACATCACATTGGCACATTGCGATGCCGTCAGATTGGGGCATCCACGCCATCAACAGAGCCTTTGCCACGCCGGGAGAATAGTTGCGAGGCAATCCCATCACATCGCCGCCGCCCAAAACCGATACCGCCCCTGTCCGGTGATCTCGCGCGCCAGGCCGCGATCAGTGAACAGGTTGAGGTTGCGTCGCGCGGACATGGGTGAACATCCGGCTTGTTGCGCTACAATATCTGCCGACAAGATCGGGAACCGGGCGAGCGCGTCGATCAGCGCCGGCGGCGTACGCCCCGAAAGATCCCCAGTTTCCGCCCACGCACGCTCCAGCCAGGCCTTCAACCGATCCAGTTCCATCAGCGCGGCCAACGCCCCAGCTTGGGCTGCCGTGTAGAACGCCCGCAGCCGCGCTTCGGCGAAAGCCTCCCCCTCCTTCAACGCGTAGCGATCGAACCGATGGCCGCTCGACACCGGAAGGAACGGCGCCCCTGCCCCCCCTGCCCCGGTGATCATTGCCGCCACCGCCGGTTCCAGCATCTCGTCCCAGGGGGTGATCCCTTCGCGACGCCAGAAGGCCAGACCGCAAGCTGCCCGCGTCATCGCATGGCACCCGGCCAATTCGTTGCGTTGGACACGCAAGGCATCGCCAAGCGCATCCAGTTCCCCACCCACCGGACGGTCTGCATGGGGGTCGGGATCCTGGGCCTCGGTGACCTCCGCCCGCCCCAGGAAGGCGCGCAGATCCTCATGAACCGACACACCCTGCCCTGTCAGCCGCCGCACCGCCCAGCTGGCTCGGGCCAGCGCACGCGCCTCATCCTCCCCGGCCAGCCGCAACGCGCGGTAGAGCGCGATCTTTTCCGACCCCAGCCAGATGCCTTCGCCACGCAGAATTGCAGAGACTGACTGCAGGGCAATCCGCTCCCCGACGCCAGCCGGTATCTGCCTCAGCCGTTCCCCGAACCGGGTCACGGCCTCGACTGCCGCCAGCAAGTCGCGATAACAAACCTGCTCGGCCCGAAGCCAGATCTCGGGCTGCAACGATCCTTCCCGCGCGGCAACCGGCCATGGCAGATCGGTCGGCGCCGCTCCCGGGTCCGGCACCTGCGGCAGGAACCACAGATCCTCCTCCGGCGCCGGATCAACATCATAGATCGATCCTGACGGATCTTCTAAGTCATCGGTATCTTTGGGGTGTTCATTCATGGCAAACATAATAGTAGCTTTTTGTTTGTTACCATAGAGATTTCGAAAAGAGGACCTGTGGATGAGCTGCAAACTCTGAGGCCCAGTTGACGAACATGCGTGATCTGACGTTTGTTCCCGTCAAATGTTATTCGAACAGGAGTCAACACGATCTCATCGGTAGGCTGCCATTTCCCCAAGGATGCGGTTCTGTACGCTGTGTATTTCTACCTACGGTACACTGTATCGTATCGGGACTTGGAAGAGATTGAGGCCGAACGCGGCGTGCAGGTGGACCACGCCACTCTCAACAGGTGGATTGCGAAATACTCACCGATGGTCGCAGCGAGAACGCAATCAAAGACTGGCCGCCCTGCCCTCTGTAATGACCCGGTAGCGCGCTATTAGCTGTTGTTCAAAAAGGCCGGCCTGATGCGGTCCAAACTTGTCGATGGTCCATCGAGCAATCTCCGCCATGCTGGCTTCAGCGCGGCGTGTCAGTCGAAAGGGTTTGGTCACGCTTCAGTTCGTGTCCCTGCAAAAGCACACCGGATCGCATTCGAACTGCTGCCTTCTGCCAGATCTCCAACGTGAGCCTGCGCCACACCCTCCTGCGGACCTAGTTTGCGAGATACCAGCCAGCTTCTTCCCACTCCATAGGCGGAAGACCCGCGCGCAATTCTTCACAGGCGTTCTGACAGAGACCGGATGCATCCGGATTCTGCCCCAGCTGATCTTGCGATTCTGCAAGTACGACATTACGGGCTGCGATGCGCATGCCCCCTGTTTGGCGATATATGCCAACGAGGCTGTCGTCTCAACGATTGAGAACCCTACACCCATTCAATCAATCAAAATGGTCTCATCGCCGGTACTTTGGCAATTTATCCTCTCTTGGTCGGCGTATTGGAGAAAGAGACCTGACTTTCAGAACCAAACAAGAGACTTCATCAATCACGCCTTGTGGTCGCCCAGCTCCAAACACAGCAGGGTTACGCAAACAGCTTTGAAATTTGAGTTAACGCCAATTGAACGTGAAGAGGACGGATAGAGTCTGTCGCCTTGCATCAATCCAACAAAGATAGAGCATTGCGCCAAAAAGTTACCCTGCGCGGGCCCAATTGCAACGGGTCGCGAACGCCCCCCCCTTTCCACAGTGTTCTAAAGGCAAACTAAACTCTCAAACTCCGCCTTACCCGTGTGTCGTCTCTTGGTTAGCGACCGACTCTGGCCGGCCAACCCGTGAGGCTTATCTTCGCACATAATTCACATTTCGGCCGCAGGTTCCAAACCGCTATCCAGGCCGCGATGCATCGCTCTCTCGGGCGGACGTAGGGTTTCTGTAACGACATCAATATCGCAGAAGGTGCAGCGCCGGATAGTTTGGGAAAACACTTGCCCAATCAGATCAACCAGCTTCCTGGCGTGGCCAGTTTCGCGTCTTATGATGCAAGAGGTTCAGTCCTTAACCCTGATGCAAACGAGAAGCGCTCTACCCAAAGCGGAGCTTTCATAGGTGTCTAGCATGAATGCAATCGACGCCTACGGCGGAGCTTTAACAACTGAAAGCCCCCAGAAACCGACCTGACCGGGTTTACAACTGTAAACGGGCTTGCTCTTATGCAAAGCGTATATCGTCTTCCGATTTGGAAAACCTACAATATAGGCGAAAATCCTTGACTTAGAGCAATGAATCACGGCTGTTTGTCTCAAGTGGCGCAAAAATGACCACATTCTTTAATTTGAGGCAACTACATGATTCCCGTGACACCACTTACGGCAGAACGACCATCGGCACTCGCCACGGAAATATCTGAGAGATTAAACTCGGCTATCCGGGAACATCTTCTTGCGGCTTTTGCCCCGGACAACACCAAATCACTACGCAACTTTGCAGCACCAGAAGCAGCCGAACTCTTAGGTGTCTCAGGTCAATTCATGCGCAAGGTCCACGTGGAAGGAACGATTCCTGAACCAAAGGACGTGCGCAGTGGACGACGTTACTATACCGCCCAAGAGCTCTGGGAAGCTCGCGAAACGCTTGAGAAGACCTCTCGCAAAAAGGGACGCTATATCCCCCGTCGGACTGAAGGAGAAAAACTCCAGGTCTGGCAGTTGATGAACTTCAAAGGTGGCAGCAGCAAGAGCACCACAACAGTTCACCTGGCACACTATTTTGCTCTTCGCGGTTACCGTGTTCTAGCCGTTGACCTGGATCCCCAAGGCTCGCTTACATCCATGTGCGGGATCAGCCCGGAAATAGAGTTTGACGGGCTGACGATTTACGACGCTATTCGATACGAAGATCCGGTTGATATGGCGGACGTTGTGCTTCCTACATACTTTCCTGGCCTGTCTGTGGCGCCGTCACGGCTTGTTCTATCGGAATTTGAGACAGAATCTGCCGTCCACTCCAACCCAGACCATCCGTTCTTTACGAGAATTAGAAATGCCCTGGCCCAGGTGGAAGGCGATTTTGACCTTGTGCTAATTGATAGCCCGCCTCAACTCGGGTTCTTGACAATAGCCGGCATGGCCGCCGCCAGTTCACTGCTTGTGCCACTGACACCGTCAATGCTTGACGTGTCTTCGACGGCTCAATTTCTCGAACTCGCCGGTGCCTATATGGCGGTTATCGAAGATGCCGGCGCCACTCTCGAATATGACAACTTCAAGTTCCTGATAACACGTGACGAACCAACCGACGTGCCATCTCAACAGCTGGCTTCGTTCATGCGAGCACTGTTTCAGGACAGAGTAATGTCAGCAACGGCGCTCAAGAGCACCGCAATCAGTGACGCCACAATGCTCAAACAATCAATTTACGAAGTTGTGCGGTCGGAAATGACACGCGCAACCTATGATCGGGCGAAGAACTCAATGGATGCGATCGGCTCCGAAGTCGAGCACATGATCCATCAGGCATGGGGACGCAGCTAATGGCTAGAAAATCGCTTCAAGAGATGTCGGGAATCGCTAACACCATTGCGCGCTCCAGCTCCAAAGCCATCGAAAAAGCACCAAGACCCAATGCCCCTGCCCTTGGTGCGCTTCAAGGGTCTCTCGCCGCAATCAGAGAAATTGACCCTGCACTTATCGACGATTGGGGGCCGGTCGACAGACTCGGTGAGTTTACAGCTGTAAACCCCGACGAAGAAGACGACAGCTTTGAGAGCTTGGTGTCAAGCATCCAGGACGGCGGCCAACAAGTTCCAATTCTCGTCAGAAGGTCCAAATCTGACGGTCGATACGAGGCAATATATGGCAGACGGAGGCTCAAGGCTTGTCGTGAACTCGGAATCAAGGTCCGGGCGAATGTTCAGGATATCGATGATGCATCAGCGTTGCTCGCCAAAGGGCTTGAAAACGCTGCGAGGCGTAACCTTTCCTTCTACGAAAAAGCGCGGTTCGCCGAGGCAATCCTGACTTCCGGGCATGACACTGCAACGGTAAGGCAAGTGCTGAACCTTACTAAATCGGGATTATCTCACCTGACAAAAGTTACGCAGCATGTTCCTGCACGGATTGGTGACCTGATCGGTGCAGCCCCAAAATCTGGTCGTCCAAAATGGACCACGCTCGCAGAACACTTTCATGCGGGCAAACTGTCGATGGATGAAGCTGCAAGCCTGCTAACATCCGTAGAACCATCAGTGTCGTCAGATGATCGGCTGGAATTGCTCCTGAAAGCAGCAACCAAACGCGGTGCGCGACAAAAAGAAGGTGTCGCCGAAGTCAGTCCAATCGAAGGCGTCACAATCAGATCCAGCAACGGAGCGCTGACTGTCTCTGTCAAAAGAGCGGGATCGAACGCAGGCTTCGCCGACTGGTTGGACAAAAACATGGCTGAAATCATCAAGCGCTCACACGCAGAGTTTACAGCTGTAAACACCAAGAAAAAGAACTGAGGCCGAGCAGAAAGGAGGAAGGCAAACAAGAAAACCCCCGAAACCGGAGTTTCGAGGGCTGCTGCGCAAAGCGCAATTCTTAGATTAGACACCTAGAATCTAGCAGCACCCGAATCGCCACACAAGAGAAAACACCTCTGGGTGAACAGGTTTTCTTTGTCTGCTGTCAGAAAATCATGAAAACACTATCAGCATTGGCTCCAGATGGAGCGACCTTGTCGGGAACGGCAGGGCAGGGGAATAGCACGCCCAAAAAATGGATACTTCTTCGCGCGGTTGAAGAGGCCAGAGAACCTCTTGGGTTAAAATCCACATCTCTCAATGTCCTGAGGGCAATGATTTCCTTCATGAGCGGGGATCAGATTTCTTCAGACCAGGATGATCACCATATCTGCTTCGCTTCCAACGCAGCCATCGCCAAACGAACTCATGTCAGCGTACAGACTGTTGAGCGCCATATTTCCGCACTGGTCGAGCTTGGACTAATCCGTCGCATCATGAGCGCAAACGGCAAACGTTGGGCTCGCCGGGATCGACAGGGCAGGGTGGTTACAGCAACAGGGCTGTCCCTAATGCCTTTGTCTGAAAGATATGCCGAGTTCATCCAGGAAGCTCAAAGACATGCTGATCGAGTTCTCGAGTTCACTATACTCCGAGACAAGGTTTCGGCCGCTCTCGCGCGTCTCAGGGAACTGGTTGCAAACGACACCGCGATCTCTGATTTGATGACCACCGTACGCAATGCTCTGCGTCGCAAACCAGACGGGAATGTACTCAGCAAGTTGCTGGTAGAAATCTCTGTGGAAATCTCTGAGATAACACAGACAGATACAGAAAATTTGAGGGCCAGTGACAGTGAAATTGAGGGGCACAAAGAGGACTCTTTGAATACGGAAGTTAAGAAAGAAAAATTCTCTCAGATTCAAGTTTCTCCTGAACAAATGGAGCGTAGCTTTCCACGGTTGTGCTCAGAACTACGCTTTGCAAAAGATCAGCACCACTGTGATCGGATTATGGATGATATCGCAGACTATCTACGACTTGGCCAAACCTGGTATGCGATGAAAGCAACGTTTGGGCCAGCTATTCGTTTCATCGTTCTAGGATACATCTTTCAACGTGCTGAAAATATAAAGTCTCCAGGAGCTTATTTGATTTCATTGTTGGCTAAGATCGAAAAGGGAGAGCTGTCCCCAAAGGCAATGCTATCGCGAACCTCAAATAGCTCTTAGTTTTTGTGAAACAGGAAGAAATGTTTCGTCATCAGATTGCCCTTCCAATCGATGATCGGATTGAACAATTTCGGAAAATGTGAGCAATAGGAAAGACCTCTATAAATCATAAACTCATATATCATGAGTTATAGACTGGATTATTATACCTCACCATGTGGAACTGGCAGAACCCCGACTGGCCGACATTCTGTTACGATGCCGCAAGACTTGAACCTTACGAGCAACAGTTCCTGTTGTCCTCCGGGGAAGTCCTTGGAGCAGTGCGCCATGTGAATACGTGGGATCAAGATCAATTGCGTATCGACCTTCTGAGCGAAGAGGCAATGAAAACCAGCGCGATCGAAGGTGAGATGCTGGATCGTCTCAGTGTTCAGTCTTCGTTGCGTCGGCATCTTGGGCTGGCTCCCGACAGCTATCCAACCAAACCGCGCGAGCAGGGGGTTTCTGAGATGATGGTGGATGTTTACTCCACCTATGCGGAGCCGCTTTCACACGACACTTTGTTTCGGTGGCACGACATGTTGCTATCGCATGACAGGCATCTGGAAACGATCGGAGCCTATCGGAGCCATGAGGATGCGACGCAAATCGTGTCAGGCCGATTCGATCGCCCAGCGGTGCATTTCGAAGCACCGCCTTCGTATCAGGTTCCAGCTGAAATGGACCAGTTCGTAAGCTGGTTCAATCGGACCGCACCAAGTGGTCCCGAACCATTGCGCGCACTGATCCGGGCCGGATTGAGCCATCTGTATTTCGAAAGCATTCACCCTTTTGAAGACGGCAATGGCCGGTTGGGCAGGGCGCTGGCTGAAAAGTCCCTGGCGCAAAACATTGGTCAGCCTAGCCTGATTGCTCTTGCTTTCGCGATCGAGCGAGATCGGAAGGCTTACTACGACCGGCTCGAACGCCATCAAAAGACGTTGGACGTCACACCATGGCTTGTCTGGTTTGCCGAAACTGTACTTAAAGCACAGCAGGTATCGCTTGCACGAGTTGGTTTCTTTATATCCAAGACGCATTTCTACGACCGGCATCGTGATCAATTCAATGCCCGCCAAAGCAAGGTGATCACCCGTTTGTTCAAAGCGGGGCCGGATGGATTCAAAGGAGGGCTGAGCGCAGAGAACTATATCTCGATAACGGGAACGTCACGCGCCACTGCGACGCGAGATCTACAGGATCTGGTGGAGAAGGGCGCTCTGACCCGAATGGGTGAGCTCCGGTACACACGCTATTGGTTAAAGCTGAACCGGGAAGGGTAGGCGCTGAATGTCAATCGGCATTCCTTATTGACCCCTCTGGTGCTAAGCAGGCTCGGTACTGCGTAATCTTCAACTGACGTGGTTGCAGCGGGCCTGCGGGGTTTCGGATTGGCGGTATGCGCCGTTCTGGAAACGCCAGCTTTCGTTGCCGGTCTCGACGATCTCGCAGTGATGGACAAGCCGATCGACGAGCGCGGTGGTCATCTTGGCATCTCCCAACACACTCGGCCATTCGCCAAAGGCCAGGAGAAGAAACAAATAGAAGTGCAGTTTCACTGCGTGTATATGTTCGGTATGAAACCGCGATAAGCAGTTATTATTAAATAACTATTTCTAATTCAAGTTTCTCGCTCACGTATTGGCTGAGCTTTTCTCAGTTGCTGGAAACCGAGGTTACGCAATTCTGTTTTCAAGCCAGACACTCGTCACATTCGGGTGATGGAACGAAAACGGGAGGAATTACTCGTGACTGATCTAGCTAAGCTCAGCGCAACGGAAACCGCATTGGCCATTCGGGAACGCCGCGTGTCGTCGGCTGAAGTGATGGAGGCCGCGATCGGCAGGATCGAAGCGGCAAATGACAAGCTGAACGCGTTTGTCTTTACTGCCTTTGATGAGGCGATGGACGCCGCTAAGGAAGCTGACGCAGCTGTCGCCCGTGGCGACGAGTTGGGCGCAATGCATGGCGTGCCCACCGCGATGAAGGATCTGTTTGACTTCAAGCCGGGCTGGCCAAGCACTCTGGGCGGTATTCCGCAGCTGAAAGACAACATCGCCGACATGAAATGCGGCTTTGTCAACAGCATGGAAAACGCCGGCGCGATCTTTGTCGGCAAGACTAACAGTCCCGCTCTGGGTTTTCGCGGCACCACTGATAATGTGGCCTTTGGTCCGACTTCGAACCCGTTCGACACAAGCCGCAACGCGGGTGGGTCTTCCGGGGGTTCAGCGGCGGCCGTAGCGGCAGGTTTGCTGCCCATGGCTGAGGGCACCGACGGCGGCGGCTCGATCCGCATTCCGGCGGCCTGGACCAACACAGTAGGGTACCGCGCCAGCGCTGGACGCACGCCCCTTCTGGTGCGCCCGAACGGTTTTGCCAATACGCTTCCCTACATCTTCGAGGGCACCATTACCCGCAATGTCGAGGACGCCATCGTGTCTCTGGGCATCTTGCAGGGAATGCACCCGGCTGATCCGAATTGCCACAACATGGTCAATGACTTCGCTGATGCGGGTCTGCGCGGAATCAAGGGAATGAAGATTGGCTTCAGCCCCAATCTGGACGTGTTCCCGATTGAAAACGAAGTCTCCGAGGTTATCGCCAATGCGGTCAAGGTCTTTGAACGGGCCGGGGCCGAAGTCGAAGAGATCAAGATCGGCCTGACCCGAGATCAGCATGAATACAGCGATATCTGGTGCCGTCTGTTCGTGCCAATCATGCGCCACGCCTTTGACGGCATGAAAGCCGGCGGGCTGGACCTGCTGTCCGAAGAACATCGCCACGGATTGCCGCCGGAACTACTGGACTGGGTGGAGCGTGTCGGCCCGAGCTACAGCGCCGATGACCTCTATCGCGATCTGTCGGTGCGGACCGAAGTGTTTGATGCCTATCAGGCCACCTTCGCCAAGTACGACCTGATCGCATCACCCACCGTGACGGCGATGCCGGTCAAGAACACGGATGATGGCAACACAAAAGGCCCATCCGAGGTCAACGGCGTCAAGATTGATCCGCTGATCGGCTGGTGTCCTACCTTCCTTACCAACTTCACCGGTCATCCCTCGGTATCGGTGCCCGCAGGTCTGGGCACATCGGGTCTGCCGGTGGGTCTGCATATCGCGGGTCGCCGACAGGCTGATGGCGACGTGCTGGCTGCGGCAGCAGCGTTCGAACGTCTGCGCCCGTGGATGCAGCACTACGACCGCATCTCGCTTTAATTCGCAAGAACCTCCCTGGCCGGTGTCTTGCCCGCCCTGCGCAGCAGGGCGCCGGTCCCTTATTGTTCAAACCCAACAGGAGAAACCCGATGAAAACCACTTTGAAAGCACTCGCACTTTCGGCTGCAATGGTCGTGGGCGCTGCTACCACTGCCATGGCCGAAGCCCGCCCGATAACCGACGCTGTCATTGTTGAATACCTGGAATTCAATCTGGTCGATGGCGCCAACCCCGATGAGTTCCTGCGCGAAACGCTGGCCATGGACGAAGTTCTAGAAGGCTATGACGGCTTTGTCGCCCGCCACCTGGCCCGCAACACCGATGGGTCCTGGGTCGAAGTTGTCTATTGGACCTCGCTGGAAACTGCCGAAGCCGCGCTGCCGCGTTTTGTCGAAGACCCGCGCACCAAGGGCTTCCTGTCGCTGGTCGATGGGGACTCGCTGTCGGTGAAATATTCCAACGTCTTCGAATTTTAAGACCCTTTGGTGCGGTGCAGTTTCTGTGCCGCACCCACTAATAACTACTGTGAAAACCACACTTTTCCCCAACATAACGACAGGGATACTCATGAAAAACCTAGCCAGAAAATTCACCGCTAGCGTCGTGCTGGCTTCTTCCGTTGGCATGGCCAGCGCCGATGAGATCAAATCGGTCACAACCGAACAGGTTCGGTCCGCCGCCGCAGACGCTTGCGCCGATGGCACGGAGTACAAGGTGGCTTATAGCCATTCGGTATCCGAAGTGATCATTGTCAAACAGGTGCGCCGCTTTGCCACCGAACGCGCCGCTGATCTCGGTTGTGTAACGGTGCTGCACGACAACACGCAAGGCAACAATCTGGAACAGCAGATCAACGCGATCCAGGGCTGGATCACACTGGGCGTTGATGCCATCGTGGTATTGCCGATCGAACCCACCGCGCTGCAGCCGCTGCAACGTCAGGCCCAGGCACAGGGCATCAAATGGCTGACCTATCTGGGCCAGATGGAAGGCTCCGACGGATTTGTCGGCTTTGACCACGCCCAATCTGGTCAGATCGTGGCCAATGCCGCTGTCGACTGGGTCAAGGAAAACAATGTTGAAGATGCCAAGGCGCTGGTGACCACCCTGACACCGCTGCCGTCTCTCAGTCCGCGCTGGACCGAGGTGAAGCGGATCTTTGAAGAGAACGGTATCGAAGTGGTCGCCGAACAAGATGCCGCCGACCAGACCAACGGACTGCGCGTGACGGAAACGGTTCTGCAGCAGCACCCCGATCTGGATATCGTGATCGGCATGGCAGATGATGCCGCTGTTGGCGCGTTGCGCGCGATCAAGCTGGCGGGTGCGGACCCGGATGCGATGTTTGTGGCCGGTCAGGATGGCTCGGCCGAGGCGCTGACCGCGATCAAGGATGGCGGGGCCTACCGTGCCTCGGCTGCGATCCTGTTGAACGAGTTGGGTGCGAACATCGTCGATCAGGCGCTGAACGCGATACGCGGCAACGGCCCGGCCTTTGCTTACACGCCCACCGTTCTGGCCACCCATGACGATCAGGCGCTGCTGGATCAGCTGTTGGCGAATTTCGACAACTAAAGCCATCGTTGACGGGGAGAACACTCATGCGTCTTGAGGTTAAAGATCTGCGCAAATCCTACGGGCCGGTGAATGTGCTCAAAGGCGTGGATCTGACGGTTGAAGGGGGTCAGGTTCTGGCCTTCCTGGGTGCCAACGGAGCCGGTAAGTCCACGCTGCTGAATTGTGTCAGCGGGGCTCAGGACGCAGACACAGGGGATATCCTTGTCGAAGGCGCCTCGCTGCGGGGATTTACGCCCCGACAGGTTCAGGATCTGGGCATTGCGATCATCTATCAGCATTTCCAGGTCTTCGAAGGTTTGAGCGTGGCCGAGAATATCTTTCTCGGCCACGAAATCCGGCGCGGCGGCCTTGTGGATCGCCGCTCCCAGAACGCACAGGCGCAGGAATTGCTGACCCGTCTGGGCGTTGATGATATCGACCCGCGCAGCGATCTGGGAACTTTGGGTGTCGGCGAGCGCAAGGTGGTGGAAATCGCACGCGCGCTGCGGTTGAAACCTAAATTCCTGATCCTTGATGAACCCACGGCGTCTTTATCGGACCGCGAGGCCAAGGCATTGCACGAGGTGATCCGCCAAGCGGTGGCCAGTGATGGGATCGGCGTGATTTATGTGACGCATTTCCTGGACGAAATCCCCAAGATTGCCGACCGTATCACCATCCTGCGTGATGGTCGCATCCTTTGGACCAAACCGGTAGATGAGGTCTCGATTGCGGACATGACCGACGCGATCTCGCCTGATGCGCTGGTGACGGGTCTCGAGAAAATCCCGTTTCAGGCGGAAGGCTCCGAGGTGTTGCGCCTGAGGGAACTGGAAACCAGCTTTGTCGGGCCGATCAGTGTGGGTCTGCATCCGGGTGAGGTGTTGGGCATATACGGGTTAATGGGGGCAGGGCGTACCGAATTGCTGGAATGCCTGTCAGGTGCGACCCGCCAATCAGGCGGTGCGCTTGAGTTCAACGGGAAGATCCGCCATTTCCGCACCCCGCGTGAGGCTCTGGAGCAGGGCATTGCCTTGGTTGCCAGCGACCGCAAGGAACAAAGCCTGTTTGCCAGCTTTTCCGCTGTGGAAAACTTGCTTGTTCCCCATTTGGGCCGCGCTCCCATGCCAAGGCTGCTACGCAATTTCAGCCGCGAAGGGATTGAGTTCGAACGAGCCGCACGCCGCCTGAACATCCACCCCCCAAACCCGCGTATGCAGGGGCAACGGTTCAGTGGCGGCAATGCCCAGAAGATCATGGTAGGCCGTTGGCTGGTCGATGGGGTCGGACTGAAGCTGCTGCTATTGGATGAACCAACACAAGGCGTGGATATCGGTGCGCGGCACGAGCTGTATGAGGCTTTGGCTGCTGTGAAGCGCTTGGGGACAACAATCATCATCGCCAGCTCGGACGCGACCGAGATTTGTCATCTTGCGGATCGGGTTATGGTTCTGGGCCGGGGCCAGCAAGTGGCGCTGATCGACAACCCGCATGACGAAGAAACGCTGATCGAACTGGCCCACAAGGCCGAACATGGAACACAAGACGGCGCATCTGAAGCCGCAAGCCAGATGGAATTTACGCAATGACCGATACAGGACTGACAAGAGGCGTAGCGGGGGCTGCGACGAACAACAAGAAGGACCGCGATTGGTTCGAACTGGCGGTTGCGGCGTCGCTGCCGGTGGCCATCGCCCTGCTGGCGCTGTTTTTCTATATCAAGGTGCCGGTGTTCATGACCGTGAACAACTGGATCGCAATCTCGGTGCAGGTTTCGGCTCTGATGACAATCTCGATCCCCTTCGCCCTGCTCTTGATGGCGGGCAAGATTGACTTATCGGTTGGATCAACGCTGGCACTGTGCGGCGTGGTGGCAGGGTTGTGTTTTGAACCGTTAGGTATCGCCGGCGCGGTGCTGGTGACGCTTTTGATTGGGACAATTGTGGGCACGATCAACGGAATGATGGTGTCTTCCATCGGAATGTCACCGATTATTGTGACCTTGGGCACCCTGACACTGATTAGGGGCCTTGCACAATGGTTGGCACCAAACCCGATCTTTGGTTTCCCCGAAGAGTTTCTGGTTATCGGCTACGAGCGCGTTTTGGGCCTGCCAATTCTGACCTGGATCATGTTGGCCGTTATCGGTCTGGGCGTCGGTGTCATGTCCTTGCTACCCATCGGACCGCAGATCGTAGCCCTTGGCGTGAATCAGCGCGCAGCGTTTCTGGTTGGCCTGCGGGTCAAGGTGATCGGAGTTGGGCTGTATGCAATGACCGGTTTTTTTGTCGCGGTGGCGGCATTGATGAGTATATCGCGCATTAACTCGGCTCCGGCAGGGACGTTGGGCATCGGAGTGGAACTGAGCGTTCTAACGGCCGTACTTCTAGGAGGTATCCCGTTTACAGGTGGCAAGGGATCGGTTTTGCGCGTGGTATTGGGGGTCTGGCTATTGGGCATGTTGTCGAACGGGCTAATTCTCATGAATGTCCCAACTGAGCTGAGTCTAATGACAACGGGCCTCGTTCTGATTGTGGCGGCTGGGCTGGATGTCTTGCGCGCGCAACGAAGCTGATCCCATACTTGCCAAGAATGACCCCCTCCGCTGTCGGAGGGGTGTCGCGTATTCAGAGGATGTGGAACCGTGAAGAGATTACCGCCTCTGACAAGCCTGCAGGCGTTCGAGGCCGTGGCACGGCATATGAGCATCAAGCTGGCAGCCGAAGAACTTCTGCTGACCCCGACCGCTATTAGCCATCGATTGAAAACGCTTGAGACGCAACTGGGCGCGCAATTGTTCCACCGGTTGACCCGCTCGCTCAAGTTGACGCCAGAAGGTGAGATGCTGCGCCCCTTTGTGACCGATGCATTTCGCAACCTCAATCTGGGCATCGCACAACTGAGCACTGACGAGGTCGAGGGCGAGTTGATCGTGACAACCACGCGGTCCTTTGCCTGGAGTTGGTTAAGCCCGCGCCTGCCCAAGTTTAGCCGGCTGTATCCGCAGCTGGAGGTCAAGGTGATCGCCTCGGACACGGTTCTGGATTTTGCGCGGTTCAGCGTCGATATATCTATAAGATACACGGACAATCCCGACCCCGAGGAGCACGCCGCCTGGGTGTTGGACGATTTTGTAACGCCGATCTGTTCGAAACAGATGGAGCACAAGATCAAAACCCCCGAAGATCTGCTGAACCAAGATCTGGTGGAATATGAATGGCTGGGCTTTGACAAGGGTGATCCGAACTGGCAGGCTTGGTTCAAATCCGTGGGATTGGATGGGTCCAAAGTGAAACCCATTGCCAATTTCAGTGACGAGATCATGTGCATTGAGGCTGCAATGGATAGCAAGGCCGCTGCGTTGGTCAGCGTCATAGCTGCCTCGCGCGAGATTGAACGTGGTCGAATTGCTGCCCCCCTGCCATTTGTACTGCGGGACCGCAGCTATTTTCTTGTTTGCCCGATGGAGCGGGCAAAATCCGCGAAAGTACGAGCGTTTCAGGATTGGCTGCTTAATGAGGCGGATGTATTTCGTGACAGTGCCTATGGCTTGAAGTTTATTCCGCAAGGCGGCTGATGATTCGTCTCTTGGAACGCCAATTCAGCGAAAACCCGCAGAAACACCAGTTATTTGCCGCACCAACCGACCGTGTTGCATGGAACAGGATTGAGACGATATTTCCCAAACCCCATCGTTTCAGCGGACGCTTATACTTCGCGCCACCGAGAGATGTCATGCGGTTGAATGCCCTCGAAGCTATTTTCGCTTCGGCGGTTTGACAGTCGAAATCACGTGATTGCAAGCGATCACCGATAAGTTGTTTCCATCTGCCGATCTGGGCTTAAACCCGTGATCGTTGATGGTATTCCGTCTCAGTTTGTCAGTTCAATCTGCCCTCTTGAGCAATGGCGGCGATGTGTCGATTACGCTGTGCATTCTCGCCGCGACAAGTTTCCCAAGGCAAAGAACCGGGTCGCGAACTGCTCGGATTGCAACGAATGTCTCCCGCGGCGGTCAGGCGGCTACTCCGATCTGGCAATCGAGATTTTACTGCTGGAGAAGGGGATATGTCCGGGCCCCTTGAAGTGGCCCCGGACACTCAATGTCAAAGGCCCAACTGGTCCATCAGGCATTGAACTCTGGATTTATTGTTTAGGCGAACCAGCCAATCCTGAGGCACACCGTACAAGGCCCCGCACACCGCACCTAGCAGAAGGGCCCGGCCACAACTGTCGCCGCCGGACAGGATGTTGGTTCGAATGGCATCTTTGTAGGACTTCGAAGTCAATAGGTTGTGCAATACGCTGGGCACGCCGCTTTCCAGTTCACATGCCAGACCAAGTTCGGCGGTCAGTTCCTGGTTGCTGCGATCGGTAGAGGCACGGGCCAGTTCCAGTCTGGACAGGATATCGGCATCCGCTGCAGCCATCGCGGCATCGACGATATCGCTGGCTGATCCGCCATCACGCGCCGAGACCAGCATTGCCGTGGCGACGGCTCCGTATTTTTCCGCCGCATGCGATACATTGGTCGTGCGTACCGCATCCGACGCGCGGCCTTCCAATCCTGCCGCCACCAGCGCGGGCAGTTTGGCGATGGCTGGCAGTTGCACGTCATTTGCTCCGCAAGGCGTGTCCAACGCTTTACCCGCAAGATTTTCCAGCGTTTCACGGGTAGCATGGTCGATATAGCCGACAAATGTACCACCATAGCCGAAATGCGCCACGAAGGCCGCGTTATAGGCTTTTTGGTCATAAGTACCACCAGACTGGGCCAGCGCACTCAAAAGAACCATCAACTGTTCACCATACTGCGTTAAGTCGCCAGGCTGCTTCAACGGGTGTGCGAAGTATGCTGGAACGCCGTCGAAATCCTGGGCCGTGGTGGCGCAGAATTCGGGATTGTCACCGCCCAGCTCGACGATCCGGGGCTGATCATAGAGCCAATGCAACCCCAGCGAGGCAGCATCCGCGACCAGCGCACCGGTTACGAGATTTCGATTTGTTGTCATCGCCTTGGCTCCATTATCCCTGGACCGCGCCGCGGTCCGCGTTCAGTTTCTGTCCGGTGATATTTGCCGCCAAGGGCGAGGCCAAGTAAAGATAGCTCAAGGCAACGTCATTTGCCTTTTGCACGCCGGGCAGGGATTGGCTGGCGCTGATCTCGCCTTCGATGATCTCTTCGGACACGCCACGATCCTTCGCCATCTCCCGCAGGGTGTTGAGCGCGGGGCCAGTCAGGACCCAGCCGGGGCAGACGGCGTTAACGCGAATGCCCTTTGGCCCCAGCTCTTTCGCCATTACGCGCATGAAGCCGATATTTGCGTGTTTTGACGAGATATAGGCGCTGAGGTCCGGTTCGGCGGTCGTGCCCCAGATCGAGGCTGTGATGATGATCCGCCCACCCTGACCCATCAGCGGTACCGCTGCGCGGGTAGTTAGGTAAGTGCCGTTTACGTTGATGTCGATCACGCGGCGAAAGCGGGCCTCGGCCTCATCGCTTTGGTCGCTGATCGGGGTGACGTCTTCCAGACCGGCATTGGCAACGAACACATCCAGCGCGGGGATTTGCGAAAACACCTCTTTCACGCGGGCGCCGTTGGTGATGTCGCAGATCCAGCCGGTGACATTGCGCCCGGTCTCCTGCGCCAGATCGCGGGCGACCTGATTGATTTCCTCTCCTTGGGACAGGATGTGCAGATCGGCCCCATGCAGCGCAAATGCGCGGGCCACACCAAGGCCGATGCCACGGCTTGCGCCTGTCACCATCACTGTTTGGTCGGTGAAATCGAGGCCGGAAATCAGTTCCATATCAGGTCTCCTGAAGCAGATGAACGGGTCGCGTCCGAGTTTGGGTCATTGCAACGCCAAAAGGTCAGGTACCGCGTACCTGACCGTATTGAGCGGTGGATCGAAGGTGCCGCGCGGGCTCACTTTTCTTTGCCGTCGACGCCTGCGATGTTCAGATGGGGCAGGGGCATGACGCCCAGCTGGAAGAACAGGCCCAGCGTGTCTTCGTGATAAAGGTAATCCGTCACTTTGCCGTTCTCGTCGAACTTGAACCATTCGGCGCCATAGATGTCGACTTTGCGGCCTGTACCGGGGACGCCATAGAAATCACCGGAATGCGTGCCACGCAGGCGAAAGCGCGACATGACGGTGTTACCGTCAGCGACCAGGTCAATCGCGTCTTCGTGGATGTCGGGGAAGGCTTCGCGCCAGAAGGCGACCAGCTTTTTGAACCCGTCACGGCCCGAGGGCCATCCATCCAGCAGAAGACCATGACGCACATCTTCGTTGAATATCTCGTCAACGCGCACCATGTCGTTCTTGTTCCAGCAAGTGGCGTAGATGTCAGCCACCGTTGCCTTGTTGCGCTCTTGATCAGTCATTGTTGCTCTCCGGTAGGTAAATCTATTGCCCAACGGAATGTGGCAACTGGACCTTACTAATGTCACCCGATGAAACCTCAGGTCTTGGCTGAAGAGATTTCAGTCAAGGCGCGGACAAACTTGCCCCTATGAAAATGACAACGCCGTTCAAGCGCCTGATTCCAGCGTGCCGAGGGGTGTCAGTCTGGCCGCGTGATGCGGCTGAACTTTCATAGGGTGACGGAACCGGGATGCAGATCGCGGGGCTGGGAAAGGTCAAAGAACAAGCGCCTTCCGCGTCGTCGCCCAACGCAACCTGTTCCAATCGGGAGGGACAAAATGGCAACGACTTTTCTGAAATCCACCCTGGGTGCGATGGCTTTTGGCGCCAGTGCAACCTTGGCGATGGCCGACACCATTTCGCTGGGCGCGCCAATTCCGCTGACCGGGTATTTCGCCGCTGATGGCGAGACGATGGAGCAGGCGATCAACCTGGCCGTGGGCGAGATCAACGCCGAAGGGGGCTTGTTGGGCAACCAGATCGAAGTGGTCACATTTGACATCGGTGACCTGACGCCGGACAAACTGGCCGCTGCTGCGGCCAACCTGATCGAGCGTGGCGGCGTCAGCGCCCTGATCAACGGCTATGGTGGCATGGGCCCAGACATTCCGGCCTTCTGCCCTTATGGCATTCCCTATATCCACAATGACGCGGTTGCCGGGGTGATCGACCTGGCCGAGCGGATGAGCTGCAAAGCGATCTTCAACGCGTCGGATATCGACCTGAACTATGGTAAAGCCCAGTTCGACATGATGATGACCACCGGTCATAGTTTTGAGACCAAGCGCCTGGCCATCGTGCACGGCGATTTCGAATGGGACATCAACAACGCCAGATCCATGGCCGAAGCTGCCGAAGCCGCAGGTTGGGAAGTGGTTTACATTCAGGAAGTACCCTATGACACCGTGGAATGGACCGGCATCCAGAGCCAGATCCGCGAAGCGCAGCCTTCGCTGATCCATCTTGAGGCGCTTGAACCTGCCGTGGCCACTACCTTCCTGTCGCAATACAAGGAAAACCCCTCGGGTGATGCGCTTCTGAATGTGGGCTATATCGGGGCCACCACCGGTCTGGATGACGTAATCGCGCAAGGTCAGGCCGAAGGTCTGCTGTCGTTTACCCTGAATGCGCATCAGGACAACGACGCCGGCAATGCCTTTGTGGAACGCTGGGAAGCCGCCTATGGGTTCGAACCTTCGGTTAGCCTGGCGGCAGCTGTTTATGACATGGTTTACATGTGGGCCGCCGCAGTTGAGCAGGTGGGCGATGCGTCGGATTATGACGCAGTTGCCGACGCGATCCGATCAATGAAATACGAGGGTCTGGTTGGCACCTTTGATTTCAACGACCGCAACTTCATCAACAACGGATCCGACACGCAACCCGCACAGCTGTTCCAGGTGCAGAACGGCGAGCGTGTGCGCCTGGTTGTTGGCGACCAGAAGGTCGGCGAAATCGCACAGCCATCCTGGATCAATTAACACTCCCCAACTGGCTGCGCCTCCGCATTTGCGACGGGCGCGGCATTTTCTCTTTTTCATGGATCAGCACAGGAATACGCTGCATGACGCAAATGTCGCTGGAAAATGTCACGATGCAGTTCGGACCGTTCCGGGCGCTGACCGACATGTCATTTCATATCGAGCGGGGGGAGATTTTGGGTGTGGCCGGGCCGAACGGGGCCGGCAAATCGACTTTGATGAATGTTTGCACCGGCGGTCTGCGGTCCACGGCCGGGCAGGTCATCTTCAACGGCCAGGATATCACTCGGCTCAAGCGGCATCAGCGCTGCGGGTTGGGCATCGCGCAAACCTTTCAGATCCCGACGCTGCTATCGTCTGTTTCGGTAGGGGAGAACCTGTTGGCCGGAAACGTGTTCGGACTGGAGGCGCGCGGCGGCGGTCCCGGCATCGCTATGGACGAAATCCTGTTCCTGACCCAACTCGAAGATCATCTGAATTTGCCAGCGGCACAAGCCAATCTGCTGACCCGCAAGCGGATCATGCTGGGCGCAGCGCTGGCAACAGGCCCCGAGATCATATTTATGGACGAACCTCTGGGCGGTCTGAACACCGAGGAAATCGTCGAGTTCCTGCAAGTCATCCGTCACGTGCGCGAAGAACTGAGTATCACCATCGTAATGGTTGAACACAAGACGCGCGCGCTTGCCGAAATCGCGGATCGGGTGCTGATCATCAACTTTGGCGAATTCGTCATGCTCGACACCCCGCAGGTCGTTCTGAATGACGACCATGTGGTCGAGATCTATCTGGGAAAGAAACACGATGCTTGAGGTTGAGTGCGTCAACGCCTTTTACGACGACTTCCACGTGTTGCATGATGCGTCGCTGCGCGTTGACAAAGGCGAACTGGTGGCCGTGGTGGGGGCCAACGGGCATGGCAAAAGCACATTGCTCAAGGCAATTTGCGGACTCACGCCGGTAAAATCGGGCCAGATCCGATTTGAAGGCAGCGACATTGCCGGGTGCAAGGCCCCACATCTGGTCGGGCAGGGGTTGGTTTACGTGGCTGAGGACCGTCGCCTGTTTCCCGACATGACCGTTCTCGAAAACCTGCAGCTGGGGGCCTATCTGTCCGGCGCTCGCGCGCAGGAGGCGCAAAACCTCGACCGTGTCTTTACCCTGTATCCCCGTTTGGCCGAGCGCCGCAAACAGCTGTGCCGTTCGCTTTCGGGCGGTGAAGCGCAGATGGTTGCGTTGGGGCGTGGTCTGATGTCGAACCCGACACTGATTGCAATTGATGAGCCTTCTTTGGGTCTGGCACCGAACTTGACCGAGATGATGCTGAGGACCGTCTCGCAACTGAACAAGGACGGCCTGACTGTCCTGATCGTGGAACAAAGCCTCGCCCTGCTCAAGGGCATGATCGATCGGGTCTATTCGATCGAAGAGGGCATCGTGCGCGAAGCCAGTGCCGACAACATGCAGGAAGTGCTATGACGCAGATACTCGAAATTCTGATCAGCGGCATCACCCAGGGCGCGGTCTATTGCGTCGTGGCCGTTGGATTGTCTTTGGTCTATGGTGCGTCGCGCATTCTGAACTTTGCCCATGGGTCGCTCTATTCGCTAGGCGGGTTTCTGGCCTGGTATCTGGTCGCGGGTGGGCCAGGCCTGCCACTGTGGCTGGCATTTCCTCTGGTGCTGCCAGTGCTGGCGCTGACCGGCGTAGCAATTGAACGGGCCATCATCCGGCCTCTGCGCGGATCTGATAACTGGAAGATCAACACCATCATGGTGACGCTGGGTCTGGCGTTTATTATCGAAAACGGGTTGCAGCTGGTTTTCGGCCCCGGAACCCGCACCATCGCGCCCTTCGTCGAAGGTTCTCTGAGTATCGGCGGTATCACCATCACCTGGTACAAGCTGTCGATCTTTGTGATCTCGCTGGCGCTTGTTGGGGCGCTGGAGCTGTTTCTCTCGGCAAGCCGCTATGGTCAGGCTGTGCGCGCGGTCAGTCAAGACATGCAGGGCGCCAATCAGGTCGGTATCAACGTCAATCAGGTGTTTTCCACCACCTTTGCCTTGTCCGTGGTTCTCACAGGTGTGGCGGGTATCCTGCTTGCCCCGGTCTTTCTGGTCTCGCCCCTAGGTGGATGGGCGCCATTCCTCAAGGCCTTTGTGATCGTCGTTCTGGGCGGTCTGGGTAGCACCAAAGGGGCATTTGTCGCGGCCTTCATCCTGGCCGTACTCGAAGCCTTTGTCATTTTCTATATCGGTCCAAGCTGGGCCATGCCGGCCTGGCTGTTGATGCTGATCGTTGTCTTGATGGTCCGTCCCAAAGGTCTGTTCGGCGTGTGGGAGAACTGAGATGTCCGAGAAAGTTAACGCGACCCTTGCCAAAATACCGTCGGTCTTCACCGGCACCGGGCTCAAGCGCGACTCGATGGTCTTTTGGGCTGTCGTGGCCGGGCTGGCCGTGTTGGGCGGGGTGATCGGCGACAGCTATGTCCACCACATACTGATTCTGGTGTTCATCTGGTGCATCGTGATCGCCAGCTGGGATCTGATCCTGGGTTATGCCGGTATTTTCAACTATGCGCAGCTGGTGTTTTTTACCTTCGGGGCCTACGGCTCGGCCATGCTGTCGATCTATGCGGGGCTGACGCCGTTGTTGGCGATTGTGGCTGCAGCCGGGATCGGAGCGGTGATCGGTCTGATCGTGGCGGTTCCCAGCCTGCGGCTGAAGGGCGAATATGTGGCGTTGTTCACCTTTGCTGTGCATCTGGCGCTGCCACCGTTGATCCAGCAGGGCAAGGCCATCGGCATGGGCGGCAATACCGGCCTGCTGGGCATCCCTTGGCTGAATCTGTTTGGGTATCAGGTCTCCTCAATCGACAAGCTGACTTGGTATTGGGTGGCACTGGCCTTTGGGGCTGTCTGCGTCTACCTGATCTATTTCATCGTACTGCGCGGGCGTATGGGGTTGGCATTTATCGCGATGCGCGATGCTGACACCTTTGCGCAGGCGATCGGGGTCAACGAGTATAAATACAAGATGCTGGCCTTTGTCGTATCTGCCGTTTTCACTGCCGTGGCGGGTGGTCTTTATGCCCACTACACCAGCGTGGTGACGCCTAAGGTGCTGGGAACCGAGTTCTTTCTGATGGCGATGGTCATGCTGGCCATAGGCGGAATGGGCCAGTTCCCGGGTGCGGTGCTGGGTGTCTTCATTGTGGTGATCGGCAACGAACTGCTGCGCAGCTTTGACGATTACCGCCTGTTGCTGCTGGGTGTGGCCGTGGTGCTGACGGTGATCTTTCTGCCCAATGGCGTGGCTGGTCTGTTTCGCAAACGCAAATAAAACGGGCCTGCCCTGTTTACAGGGTAGGTTCACTCAAAGAATTCGCGGCCATAGTCGCTGTCGCGGAATTGATCCGCCTGATCCAGAAGCCAGTTCTGAAATACCTCGATCTTAGATTTGCGCGCTGCGGAATGCGGGCAAACCAGATAACGGCTTTTGTGCTTGATCTTGGCGGTTCTGTTGATGGCGTGGATGCCACCGCCTGACGGCATCGCAATGTGCCAATGTGATGTTGCTCCGCTGACTTGGTGTTGACGCAAAGGCTGCCGTGCCACCAAGTTGTGGCCGATTTGGGTGAAACCGGCAAATGTCTCGGCAAAGCCACGGGCAAATACCGGCCCGCTTCTTGACCATTCAGGTGACCTGGACCTTCGGGGTCATTCAGCGGCCCAGGCATTTGCCCGGAAATGGCCGGATCAGGCGGCAGCGATCTGACGCGCCTTTTCTACCATGACTTCGGCCTGGCGGATCGAGGCATAGTCGATCAGACGGCCGTCCAGGGATACTGCACCCTTTCCGGCTGTCTCGGCTTCGGCCATTGCCACAAGAATACGCTGTGCTTTTGTCACTTCGGCGTCACTGGGCGACATCACTTCGTTGGCCAGGGCGATCTGACTTGGGTGGATGGCCCACTTACCTTCGCATCCCAAAACGGCCGCACGTTTGGCCGCAGCCCTGTACCCATCGGGATCCTGAAAATCGCCAAAAGGGCCATCGATTGGGCGAAGTCCGTTGGCGCGGGCTGCGACCACCATACGGGCCAGCGCATAGTGCCACATATCGCCCCAATGTGTCGCCCGGTTGGCCCCGGCATCCGGATCGGTCAGTACCGAATAGTCAGGATTGACACCGCCAATGATCGTTGTCCGCGCGCGCGTGGACGCCGCATAGTCCGCCACTCCGAAATGCAGACTTTCATTGCGTTTCGAGGCCGCGGCGATTTCACTGACATTCTGCATGCCCAACGCCGTTTCGATGATGTGCTCGAACCCGATACGCTTCTTGTATCCTTTTGCATCCTCGATCTGTGTTACCATCATGTCGACGGCATAGACATCGGCTGCTGTGCCTACTTTAGGGACCATGATCAGGTCCAGACGTTCCCCTGCCTGTTCCACAACGTCGACCACGTCGCGGTACATATAGTGCGTGTCCAGCCCGTTGATGCGAACCGACATGGTCTTGTTGCCCCAGTCGATGTCGTTCAAAGCCTGAATGATGTTCCTGCGTGCCTGTTCTTTCTCGTCGGGTGCGACGGCGTCTTCCAGATCCAGAAAGATCACATCGACATCGGATTTTGCGGCTTTCTCGAACATGCCGGGTTGGCTGCCGGGAACGGCCAGTTCGCTGCGATTGAGACGCGCGGGCGCCTGTTCGATGGAATGAAAACTCATGATTGGACGTCCTTGGTTCAGAGGTTCGGGTACAGGGGGAATCGGGCGCAGAGGTCTGCGACTTCGGCGCGGACCTTGGCTTCGACTTCGCCGTTGCCGTCCGGGCCGTTGGCGGCCAGGCCGTCGACCACTTCGACGATCCAGTCG
>NZ_JBXWSF010000063.1:0-24185 GCF_059613285.1 Ruegeria sp. BHSB058
ACGGGGGCCGGGTGTTCGGAAGGGGCCGGTTCCTTGGCCGCGGCGTGTTCTTCGGCCTCTTCGGTTGCGGACTGCGGGTCCGTGTTGCCCTCTTGCGCAGGTTTCGCCGTATCCTGTGGCTGCGGTTCGGACTGCGCCGCCTGCTCTGCCGGTTCCGGCACAGGCTCGGATGATGTCCCGAAAATCCCGGTGTAATACAGAACTCCTGCCCCGATCAGGGCAACACCCCCGGCGAGCAGCCCCCAGGTGAAACTCCCGCTTCCCGACTTCGCAGCCATTTCAGTCCTTTCAATCCGTGGCGTGTGCCATCCCCAGGCCGGCATCCGCGCCACGCAGTTGAGCCAGCTTACCAATCCCGCTATCACGGGTCAAAAGCTCTGACACAAGCCCGGAAAGGCCGTTTCATGTCCCAGAAATCCGTCTGTGTGTATTGCGGGTCACGCAATGGTGCAATCCCTGCCTATTCGGACGCGGCAAGGGCGTTTGGCCAGATGCTGGCCGTTCAGGGCTGGCGGCTGGTCTATGGCGCCGGAGATGTAGGTCTGATGGGCGAAGTTGCGCGCGCGGCCCAGGCGGCGGGTGGTGTGACTTTCGGCGTAATCCCGGTTCATCTGGTGCGCCGTGAGGTCGGCAAGACAGATCTGACCCATTTCGTCATCACCGAGACGATGCACGAGCGCAAGAAGGTGATGATCATGAACGCCGATGCGGTCGTGGTTTTGCCGGGCGGACCGGGGTCTTTGGACGAGTTGTTCGAAGCGCTGACATGGCGGCAGCTGGGACTGCACGACAAACCGATCCTGATTCTGAATGTCGATGGCTATTGGGACAAGCTGCGCGAGCTTCTGGATCAGGTGATCGCTCAGGGTTTTGCCGACCCGTCGCTGGGGGAGTTCCTGATCTGGGCGGATACAGCAAGCGCCGCCATGGATGCCCTGCGCGCGGCCCTGTCCTGAGCGAGCGCCGAGACCGAAAAGATCGCGACCGCCGTCCAGATCAGCGCAAATGCGACCTGGTGCCAGAAGGTGAAGGGCTCGCCAAAAACCAAGACGGCGCAGAAGAATTGCAGGGTCGGGTTGAGGTATTGCATCACGCCCACGGTGGACAGGCGGACGCGGCGGGCCGCATAGCTGAACAGGATCAGGGGCATCGCCGTCAGCGGGCCGGCGAGTATAAGCAGCAGGCTGGTGCGCCAGTCACTGGCGAAATGCCCCTGCCCCATGCCGTGATACCAGGCCAGAACCGCCAGCCAGAACGGCAGGTAGATCAGGATCTCGCAGGTAACGGACACGACTGGCCCCAGCGCCAGTTTCTTTTTCACTGCCCCATAGACGGCAAAGGTCGAGGACAGGATCAACGAAATCCACGGCGCCACGCCAAGGCCGACGGTCAGCACGATGACCGCCAGAGCGGCAAGCGCGATGGCGCCCCATTGCGCGATACCAAGCCGTTCGCCGAACCAGAACCAGCCGATCAGCACCGTGATCAGCGGAAAGATGTAATAGCCCAGCGACGCCTCGGTCGCCTTGCCGATCTGGATCGACAGGATGAACACGAACCAGTTGGCCGAGATCATTGCGGCCGCGAGGGCAATGACGGCCGTCTGCCTGCGCCCGGCAAAGGCCGAGGCAATCTCGTGCAACCGCCCCTGAAGCGCCAGCATTCCGGCGAAAAAGACGACGGACCACAGCGTGCGGTGCGACAGCACCTCGGGCGGTGGAACATGTGTCAGGAGTTTGTAGAACAGTGGCGACAGGCCCCAGATCGTGCAGGCCGCGACCATGGCAAGGATGCCCTTGAATGCTTCTGTCATGATCGCCCTCCGCCGCCACCGGAACCACGGGGACGGGGCAAGGTCAAGCGCTGATCTCGATCAGGGTGATCTCGGGCACCACACCGAACCGGACCGGCAGGATCGAACACCCGATGCCGCCTGAGACGACCAGATCGCGCCCATCTTCGCGTACGTGCCCATAGGCGTAGCGATTGCCGAACCGCGAGGGGACAATCGGGGAGTATCCGAACAGGCGCACCTGCCCCCCATGCGTATGCCCGGAAAGGGTCAGGGCCACGCGGGCGGGAACCTGCGGAAAGATATCGGGCTCGTGCGCCAGCAGGATGACCGGATCGTCATCGGTGATCTGCGCCAGCGTTCCGGGCAGATCGTCCAGCCCGTCGAACCTGCCCCCGCCTCGCACCAGCGCGAGCTGATCCTCCAACCCTGCCAGCCAGGTGCCGGATCGGGCCAGTTTGACGGCGGCGTTGGACAGGACGGGAATGCCCGCTTGTCTGAGCGCCTCGCCATAAAGATTCGGACCACCGCCACGAGCCTGCGCCGGCAGGTCGTCCCACCAGTCGTGATTGCCCAGGACCGCATAGACACCTTCCGGGGCCGAGAGTTTGGCCAGTACCGGCACCAGGTCGCTGATCGGCACCGGTTCGGTCACGAACCGATGCCCCGCCGCGAAATCGCCCAGCAGCACGATCAGGTCGGCACCCAATGCGTTGGTGCGGCGCACCAGGCGTTCGACGCGACTCAACCCGACAAAGGGTTCACCGACATGCAGATCCGCGATCACCGCGATACGCAGGGGCCGTGCTGTCCAGTCGTCGCGCCGGATGATCCAACGCCGCACCCGCAGGCGCAGGGCCGGTTCGATGAAGAAACCGTAGGTGGCCGCAAAAAAGGCTGCCAGCAACGACGCCAGCAGCCCCTTGATAAACCCGCGTCGGGTCAATCTATCACATCCGGGACGCGACGTTTTCCCAGTTCACCAGATTGTCGAGGAAGTTCGACAGGTAAGCCGGGCGCTTGTTGCGGAAATCGATGTAGTAGCTGTGCTCCCACACGTCGCAGCCCAAGAGCGCGGTCTGGCCGAAGCAGAGCGGGTTGACGCCGTTCTCGGTCTTGGTCACGGCCAGCGAGCCGTCGGCGTTCTTGACCAGCCAGCACCAGCCCGAGCCGAACTGACCGGCGCCGGCGGCGGAGAACTGCGATTTGAACTCGTCGACCGAGCCGAAGCTTTCATTGAGGGCTGCCTCAAGCTCGCCCGGCATGGCACTGGTGCCCGGGCCCATCATTTCCCAGAACTGGTTGTGGTTCCAGAGCTGGCTGATGTTGTTGAAGATGCCGTTCTGTGCCACCGCGCCGGCGTCATAGGTGCCGGTGATGATCTCTTCCAGGCTCTTGCCGTCCCATTCGGTGCCCGCGATCAGCTTGTTGCCGTTGTCGACATAGGCCTTGTGGTGCAGATCGTGATGATATTCCAGCGTTTCCGCCGACATGCCCTTGGATGCCAGCGCGTCATGTGCATAAGGAAGATCAGGAAGTTCAAAAGCCATCTTGGCCCCCTGTTGAAATATGAGTTGCGTTCCCAAGTTTACATGCTTTGGCAGCGCCGCGAGGTCAAGGGCCGAGACAAGAAAACCCGGAGGCAGGGATGCTGACCAAAGCGCGCAAGATGTTCTATCGCGCCCGCGGATACTATGCGGGGAACCTGAATGGCGAGCGGTTCCGGCTGGACCCGTACCATTCCAAGTTCTGGCGCAAGGCATCGGCGGGAGGTTGGGAGCCGGAGACCTTCGCGGTGCTTGATGAATATCTTTCGCCGGATCGGGACTATCTGGATATAGGTGCATGGATCGGCCCGACGGTTCTGTATGGCGCGCGCAGGGCACGGCATGTGTGGTGTTTCGAGCCCGACCCGACCGCCTATCGCCATCTGGCGTGGAATCTGGAATTGAACGATATCCGCAACGTATCGGCCTTTGGGGTGGCGCTGTCGGGCGGGTTCGGCGTGGCGCGCATGGCCTCGGTGCGCGGGGAGCCGGGGGATTCCACCACCTCGCTGCTGAGCGATGCAGAGAACGGAACCGATGCGCTGACCATCGGTTGGGATCAGTTTTGCGCTGCGACGGATTTGTCGCGGGTTTCACTGGTCAAGATGGATATCGAAGGGGCCGAGTATACGGTTCTTCCGACGCTGCTGGACTGGCTGAAAGACCAGCGCCCGGCGCTTTATCTTTCGACGCACGCGCCGTATCTGAATGACACTGAACGCAAGAACAGGACGCTGGAGTTGTTCGACGCCCTTTCATTCTATCCGAACTGTACGGATGACAAGGGAACCCCAATCGTGAAGGATGACGCGGTGCGTGACCCGGCGTTGGAGCGGTTCGGAACCTATCTGTTCACAGACTGAAACGGCCCCCGAAGGGACCGTTTGGCAGATATTCAGTAGTAGTCGACCTGACTGCCCGGCTGCGCGGCAACCTTGAGCAGTTTGAAGGCGTAATCCGCGGCCGAGCGGAAGCAGACGACGCGGAAGGTGTCGTCGCCATCCATCCAGAAGGCGCCGGCAATCTGGGCCAGCCGCGAGCGGCGGATCTGGCCGGGCTGGAACGCCTCTTTCGACAGATCGACCGGCGAGACCTTGGCCATCACCTCGCGGGCATAGGCCCCCGAGACGCGGAACACCGCACGGGCGTCCGAGACATTGACGGCCAGTGAATGAGTACTGCCAAGCGCCTTTGTCATCGCGGCCAGTTTGGCCTCGACCTCGGCATAGGGCACAAGCACCAGCAATTCGTCCGGGGACATCCAGCACACGCCGGTGTCGCCATCGACGAGCGCCTCGCGCTGGCCGGGGACTTTCTGACCGGTTGCGTCCTTGACGGCCTTGGCCAGAGCCTTGTCGGCGAGATCGCCGCGCAGGGTGATCATACCCTGCAGGCCGCATTCCTCGATCTTGGCGATACCGTCATAGCTGGCGTGGTTCAGTGCGCTGATGGGTTCAGACATTCTGCTTCTCCCCGTCCTTGTCGAAGAAGATCGGGTCAACGATCTTTGCCTTGTAGGTTTTGCCGTCGGTGCCCGGGAACTCGATCACCTCTCCCATGCGGTCGGGGCCGTGCTTGACCAGACCCATGGCGATGCCACGGCCCAGGTTGGCCGAGTAGTAGGTCGAGGTCACGCGCCCGATCATGTTGCGCTGGCCGTTGGCGTTGACGCCATCACCCGCCGCATAGGCGCCGTCGGGGATAACTGAACCATCCACAGTCTCGAGACCCACCAGTTTCCAGCGGTCGGGATCGGTCATGTGGGTGCGTTCCTGCGCCCGTTTGCCCAGGAAATCCTCTTTCTTTTTAGAGATCGCCCAGTGCAGACCCAGATCCTGCGGGATCACGGTGCCGTCGGTTTCGTCACCGATCATGATGAAGCCCTTTTCGGCGCGCAGAATGTGCAGGCATTCGGTGCCGTAAGGCATCACGCCGAACTCTTTTCCGGCCTCCATCAGGGCATCCCAGAAGGCCTGCCCCTGCGACGCAGGCACGGCGATTTCATAGCTGAGTTCACCCGAGAACGAGATCCGGTAGGCGCGGCAATCGAACGCGCCAATCTTGCCGTCGCGCCATTCCATGAAGGGCAGCGCCTCTTTCGACAGGTCCATGCCGCCGCCAGCCTGAGCGTTCAGCTTGTCCAGCACCTTGCGGGCGTTGGGGCCGACCACGGCAACCTGCGCGTATTGTTCGGTCACGTTGGCGACATAGACTTTCCAGTCCCACCATTCGGTCTGCACCCATTCTTCCATGTGGCCATGGATGCGTTCGGCGCCGCCGGTGGTTGTGTGGCACAGGAACGTGTCCTCGTCGATGCGGGCGACAACGCCATCGTCAATGAGGAAGCCGTTTTCCGAACACATCAGGCCATAACGGCATTTGCCGGGCTTCAGCGTGGACATCATGTTGGTATAGAGCATGTCCAGGAACTTGCCCGCATCCGGTCCCTTGACGATCAGCTTGCCCAGCGTCGAGGCATCCAGCAGGCCAAGGTTCTGGCGGGTGTTCTTGACCTCGCGATTGACCGCGTCATGCACGGTTTCGCCGGGACGGACATAGGCATAGGTCCGGCGCCACTGGCCGACCGGCTCCCAATCCGCGCCGTTGCGATCATGCCAATCGTGCATCGGCGTGCGGCGGATCGGCTGGAAGATGTCGCCTCGCGCCTCTCCGCCGATCACACCCATCGAAATGGGGGTATAGGGCGGGCGGAACGTGGTGGTTCCAACCTGCGGAATCTCGGAATTCAGTGCATCAGCAAGGATCGCCAAGCCGTTGATGTTGCTTAGTTTGCCCTGATCCGTTGCCATGCCGAGCGTGGTATAGCGCTTGGTGTGTTCGACGCTTTCATAGCCTTCGCGCGCAGCAAGCTGCACGTCCGAGACCTTGACGTCGTTCTGGAAGTCCAGCCAGGACTTGGCGCGCAGCTGCATGTCGGCATTGGCGGGCATCAGCCAGACGGCCTGCATCGCGGCCTCTTCGGTGCTTTCGCCGACCGGGGCCTTGGTGTTCCTGGGCTTGAAGCCTGCGGCCCTGGCCGCGGCCTTGCCTGCCGCCTGCGCGTCGGCCATCACATCGCCCAGCGACAACGGACCGTTGGCGGACCCGGCGGCAACAACGAAGCCTTCGCCATTCGCGCCCAGCGGCGGGCGGTCGGGGTCGGGGCGGAAATGGGCGTTGGCCTCGTCCCAGATCAGCTTGCCGCCGCAATGCGACCACATGTGAACAACCGGAGACCAGCCGCCCGACATGGCGACTGCATCACATTCGACTTCTTCCCGTGCGCCGCCAACGCCTTCCTGATTGCACAGCGCAACAGTCTTGACGCGCTTGCCACCCTTGACCTTGGCAATGGCCTTGCCGGGGTCGACCCGGATACCAAGCGCGCGCGCCTCGTCGGCCAGCGCGCCTGCTGTTGTGCGGGCATCGACGATGCGCAGCACGTCAACACCGGCCTGCTTAAGAATGATCGCGGTGCGATAGGCATCGTCGTTGTTGGTGGCGACGATGACCCGCTCACCCGGCGTCACGCCCCAGTTCACCACATAGTCGCGCATCGCCCCGGCGAGCATCACGCCGGGCACGTCGTTGCCCGCGAAGGACAGCGGGCGCTCGATGGCGCCTGTCGCGGTGACGATCTGCTTGGCACGAATGCGCCACAAGCGGTGGCGCGGACCCTGCGCGCCGGGCTTGTGATCGGAAATTCGTTCGTATCCCAACAGATAGCCGTGGTCATAGACGCCCGCCGCCATGCAGCGCGTGCGCAACGTGACGTTGTCCATGGCCTGCAGCTCGGCAACGGTTTGCTCCACGAAGTTATCCACAGGCTCGCCGTCGATGGTGCCGCCGTCAACCGGAGCGCGACCGCCCCAATGCGCGGTCTGCTCGATGAGCATGACCCTGGCACCCGACTGCGCCGCGACCTTGGCCGCCTGCAGACCGGCGACACCGCCGCCGATCACGACGACGTCGGCAAAGGCATAGAAATGCTCGTAGGTATCCGCGTCGCGGGTTTCCTTGTCGGGCGCTTTGCCCAGACCCGCCGATTGGCGGATGATCGGTTCGTAGACGTGTTTCCAGAACGGTTTGGGATGGATGAACGTTTTGTAGTAAAAGCCCGACGGCAGAAAGCGCGCCAGCTTGTTGTTCACCGCCAGGATGTCGAAATTCAGGTTCGGCCAGTGGTTCTGCGAGGCGGCCGAAAGCCCCTCGAACAGCTCGGTTGTGGTGGCGCGCTGGTTCGGCTCGAACCGGCTGCCCTGCCCCAGCCCGACCAGGGCGTTGGGTTCTTCGGCGCCAGACGCCACCACGCCGCGCGGACGGTGGTACTTGAACGACCGGCCCATCATCATCTGATCGTTGGCCAGCAGGGCCGAGGCCAGCGTGTCGCCCTCGTAGCCCTGCATCGTGGCGCCGTTGAACGTGAATGTGACCTGCTTGGACCGGTTAATCAGCCGGCCCTGATTTGCGAGACGGGTGCTCATGTCATGCGGACCTTTCGCAAGAGGAGGCGTCGGAGCCTCCGGCGGGAGTATTTTTGAAGAGATGAAGCATCAGGAGAAGTCTTTCCAAGACCAGCCCGGGCGCTTGGCCGAGATGGCATCCTTGATCGCTTGCGGCGGCTCGGTGGTCTGGGCCGGATAGGTGCCGAACACTTCGAGCGTGTTGGTGCAGCGCGCGGCGTGAAACCACTTGCCGCAGCCATTGGCATGCCGCCAGCGTTCCAGGTGAACACCCTTGGGGTTTTCACGCATGAACAGGTAGTCGTGAAAATCATCCTCGGAAGAGCCGGGACCGAAGCGCTTGAGATGCGCCTCGCCGCCTGCGGCCAGTTCGGTTTCTTCGGCGTCGACGCCGCAATAGGGGCAATTCAGGATCAGCATATCGTCATCCTTTGCACGTTATTTCGGTGGCAGGCTGGCCGCATGGGCCAGCGACAATTCAGTCAGTTTTGCGCGCAGCGCAGTGTTCTCGAAGCCTCCGGCGTCCACCTCGACCATGCCGCCCATCCGGCGACCGGTGAAGGAGAGCGGTTGCGCCCCGGCGGACAACGCCTCGGCCTCGCCGCCCTTGCCGGGGCGGTACATCGCCCCGTCCTTGTGAACGCCGCAGACCATGTTGCCATGGAGAAGGAAACACAGGCCGCCGAACATCTTCTTCTCGGTCAGTCCCGGCTCCACGCCCAGATCCGCACGCATGATTTCGGCCATGTCCTCGGAATAGGCCATCACGCCCACCCTTTCCGAACGCCGGAACGTTCGCGACATGCCCGATAGATGGTCATCAGTGCGCCACCCCGGCGGCGACGCTTTCGTCGATGAAGCGGCCTTCTTTGAAGCGGTCGAGCGAAAACGCCTCGGTCAGCGACGAATGGCCGGTGGCCATCAGCTGTGCCATGCCCCAGCCCGAACCGGGGATCGACTTGAAGCCGCCGGTGCCCCAGCCGCAGTTGATGAAGCAGCCGTCAAGCGGGGTTTTCGACAGGATGGGCGAACGGTCGCCTGTCATGTCGACGATCCCGCCCCACTGGCGCAGCATCTTGAGACGTGAGATCATCGGGAAGGTTTCGTTGAGCGCTCGCACGGTTTCTTCGATATGGTGGAAGCTGCCGCGCTGAGTGAAGTTGTTGAACCCGTCGGTGCCGCCGCCGATCACCATCTCGCCCTTGTCGGATTGCGACATGTAACCGTGCACGGTGTTGGCCATCACCACCACATCCATGCAGGGTTTGATCGGTTCGGAAACCAGCGCCTGCAACGCCAGCGATTCAACGGGCAGACGGAAGCCCGCCATTTCGGCCAACTGGCCCGAATGACCTGCAACCACGATGCCGAGCTTGTCACATTCGATGGCGCCCTTGGTGGTTTCGACACCCATCACGCGACCGTTTTCGCGGCGCACGCCGGTGACCTCGCATTTCTGGATGATGTCCATGCCCATGTTGGAACAGGCACGGGCATAGCCCCAGGCCACGGCGTCGTGGCGCGCGGTGCCGCCGCGTTCCTGCCAGAGCGCACCCAGAACCGGATAGCGGGGGCCGTGGATATTGATGATCGGCACCAGTTCCTTGACGCGTTCGGGAGTGATCCATTCGGTCTTGACGCCCTGCAGCGCGTTGGCATGCGCCGTGCGCTGATATCCGCGAATCTCGTGCTGGGTCTGAGCCAGCATCATGACGCCGCGTGGGCTGAACATGACGTTGTAATTCAGTTCCTGGCTGAGATCCTCGTAAAGCCCGCGCGCCTTTTCATAGATCGCTGCCGACGGGTCCTGCAGATAGTTCGAGCGGATGATCGTGGTATTGCGGCCGGTGTTGCCACCGCCCAGCCACCCTTTTTCGATCACGGCAACGTTGGTGATACCGTAGTTCTTGCCAAGGTAGTAGGCGGTCGCCAGGCCGTGCCCGCCCGCGCCGACGATGATGACGTCATAGCGTTTCTTGGGTTCGGGTGAACGCCAGGCGCGTTCCCATCCGGTGTGATGGCGCAGCGCTTCGCGCGCCACTGCAAAAGCTGAATAGTGTCTCATGAGCGAATCCGATCCGGTTCGTGATTGGTCGCAGATATGCCGCGCGACCGGAGTTTACCCGTGCCGTACTGCGTCGCAATAGAGCACTATTGCGACATACGCCCAAGATCGCGGCCATTTGCCTCTTTTTTCGACCCGCCTGCAGGTCTAGATGGGGGCAACACTCTCGGAGAGCACATGACCTTCTGGATTCTGATTTCCCTCATGGCGCTGATGATCGCGGCGCTGCTTGGCCTGACCATGCTGCGTGGACGGCGTAACGGTGAACCGGCGGCGGCCTATGATCTGCGTGTCTATCGCGAACAGCTTGCCAGTGTCGACCGGGATCTGGCACGCGGGGTGATTGCCGAGGCAGATGCCGAGCGCGTGCGCACCGAGATTTCGCGCCGCATTCTGGCTGCCGACGCCCAGATACAGCAGGAACGTGACGGTGGCGGGCCGACGCGGGCGGTCACGATCGTTGTCGCAGTTTTGTCGGCGCTGATTCTGACGGGCGGCGGTGTTCTGCTTTATGACAGGCTGGGCGCACCGGGATATGGCGACCTGCCGCTGACGCTGCGGATCGAGATGGCCGAAGAGTTCCGCAAGGACCGGCCCGACCAGTTGACCGCCGAAGATAAGCTGCCCGTCCAGCCCAAGCCCGAGATCGACGACAGTTACGCCAACCTGCTGCGGCAGTTGCGCGAGACGGTCGCGGGGCGGCCCGACGACATTCAGGGCCATAACCTGCTGGCGCAGCACGAGGCGAATGTCGGAGACTTCAAGGCGGCTTATCAGGCCAAGGACAGGGCCATCGAACTGATGGGCGACGCGGCCACGGCGGATGATTTTGGCGACAAGGCAGAGTTGATGATCCAGGCGGCGGGCGGTTACGTGTCGCCGGAAGCCGAAGCGGTGCTGCTGCAAGCGCTGGATATCGATCCGGCAAACGGACCCGCGCGCTATTACTGGGGCCAGATGCTGACGCAGGTCGGGCGCCCCGACCTGGCGTTCAGTCTGTGGGAGGAAACCCTGCGCATTTCGTCGCCGCACGCGCCGTGGTCGCAGGCCATTCGCGCGCAGATCGAGGACCTGGCCTATCGCGCTGGCGTCAACTATACGCCTCCGGCCAGCCCGGCGCCCTTGTCGGGACCAACGGGTGATGACGTGGACGCAGCCAGCGAAATGACGGCCGAAGAACGGCAGGACATGATCCGCGGCATGGTCGAGAATCTGTCCGACCGCCTTGCGACCGAGGGCGGCGCGCCGGAGGAATGGGCGCGTCTGATCACGGCCCTGAGCGTTCTGGGAGAGGCTGACAGGGCCGTTGCAATTCGCGATGAAGCGCTGACGGTATTTGCCGCTAATGACACGGCACGGGAGATGATCGCCAACGCCGCAAGGCAGGCGGGTCTGGGCGAATGATCCACGACGTTTTCGAGGATTTTGCCGCGGCACTTGCGCCCATGTCGGCGCTGATGGGGTTGGATCTGGGGGAAAAGACCATCGGGGTCGCGGTTTCGGACCGGACGCGCGGGATTGCCAGCCCGCTGGAGACAGTGCGCCGCAAGAAGTTCGGTGTTGACGCCGCGCGGCTGCTGGAAATCGCCGGGGATCGCGAGATCGGGGGAATCCTGCTGGGCCTGCCCAGAAACATGGACGGGACCGAGGGGCCAAGGTGCCAGTCGACGCGCGCGTTCGCCCGCAATCTGTCGCGGCTGACGGACCTGCCCATCGGGTTCTGGGATGAACGGCTAAGCACGGTTGCGGCTGAAAAAGCACTTCTTGAGGCGGATACGACACGAAAACGTCGCGGACAGGTGATTGATCACGTCGCCGCAGGTTATATCTTGCAGGGTGCGCTGGATCGGATGCGCTTTCTGTAACGGGTCGGAGACCACCGATGACGAAGATGGTTTGGAAACGGAACGAGGTTGAAAGCCCTTGCGTCCAGATCTGCGTCGTGCACCCGACCGAACGGATCTGCACCGGCTGTTTCCGCACCATCGACGAGATCAGCCGCTGGTCAAAGATGGACAGCACAGAGCGCGCCGGGATCATGGAAGAGCTGCCCAACCGCAAACCGCGCCTGTTCAAGCGGCGCGGCGGGCGTGCGGCGCGACTGGACCGCTGATATTTACCCTTCGTTCAGGCTGCACATCCGGATCAGCCAGGTGTCGTCCGGCTGACGTTCGCAGACATTGAGAGATATCCCTTCGTCGGCTCCATCGCCCTCGGCAAACTGCGCGAGACACCAGGCCAGGTCGCCATCCTGACCAGCCTGCACGACCGCGATTGCCTTGTCCTCGCCGCCCTCCGCGACCCATTCGGCGTGGGTATCCGCGATGGCCTTGCGCCCTTTTGCTGCCGGTCCGTACGGCGAGTAAAGTTCGGCGTTGTGGGTAAAACAAGCTGAACATCCCGCCGCATCGCCCTTGCGATAGGCCGAAACATAACGATCGAAGAGAGATTGCAGTTCGGCGCGGATACTCATGATTGCCCCGGCATCAACCTTCCGCGAGCCAGGCCTTGGCGGCGTCCAGCTCAGCGGCGGGAAAGAACTGTGTCTTGGCGTTGACGATGTGTCGCCCCACCCGCTCGGCCATGCGCTGCCAGGTCTTGTCGCCGACAATGGCAGCCCGGTCCAACAAGCCCACGTGGCTGCCGGCAAGCCGGAAATGCGCAGCCAGTCCGGACAGGCCTTGCCATCCTTCGAATTCGGTCAGGTTGATCAATAGGCGGAACCCATCCTTGGCGCGGATCATTGCGTCCAGATCGCCTTCGGCCTCGTCATAGGCTTCGGGGTCGAGCTTGCCCATCAGCTTGATCTGAATGCACGGGCCGCCCAGATCGGTAACGTGGATCGTTCCCAGCGACTCGCGAATCCAGCGGCGGGCGGTTTCGACCTCGGCCAGTTCGAACACGCTCACCGGACAGGGCAGGATCGGCGCGGCCAGACGTACGCCGTTCTGCACCCACCTCTGATCGGCCACGACCGCAATCCGATCAAAGCCGCGCCAATGGCTGAGGCCCAGCATCGTATCGGCCCAGGCTGCGCTCAGGTCGTATCCCTTGAACTCCTGCCCCATGATGACCAGCAGACGGACACGGTCGTGATCGGCAAGCGCGGCCTCGACCGCCGGAACCAGAGTGTCGGCATAGTCGGCGCTGGTGATTTCGCCGGACAGTTCCGCCTCGATCAAGGCGCCGTCCATTTGGGTCGTGATGCTGATCATTGTCTCAAATCCCCGCAATTAAAAAGAATTGCAGGAAGGTTACGGGGATTCGATCCATTCGGCCACACCTCCGGGCAATTCCGGGCGGAAATAGGCGATCATGCGGCCATCAGGTCCGCCGGTCGCGGTATCGGCCCAAGGGGCGACCCCGTGCAGGGTGTGACGGTGCAGCAGGTAGGCCTCGCCCGGGCGCGCGGGCAGCTCGATCCGGGGGCAGGTGTCGAACACAACACGCCGGGCCTGTTGATAGATGTCTGTCACATTGGCCAGATGAAGGGTGTCGCGCGGCAGGCCCGCGAGCGCCTGAGCAAAGGCGTCGCCAAGGATCTTGTGGCTGCCTTCCCAGACCACCAAGGGAGCTGCGTCGGCGCTGGTTACGGTCAGGGGAATACCCAAGATCCAGGCGTGCGGCTCGTCAACCTTGCGGCGGCGATCCGGGCCGCTGGGTTTCAACCCGTCCACATGCGCCGCGTCGCGTCTGACGCGATATCGCGCGGCCGCCTCGCCTTCGCCGCGGCGCGGGCGCGGATAGCCGGGATAAATCACCGAAACCTGACCCTTGTGCAGCGGGTGAAACCCAAGATGTCGCGTGATGAAATCCACTGCATTGCCGGACAAGGGGCCAGAGTTGCCCACCCTGCCCTGCGCATCATTGCCCAGTGCATCGACGCCAATGAACCATGTACCTTCGCAATCGTGCCACTGGGCGTGCGCCGGGTCGTGAACCGATTTTTGCGCCGCGGGCAAGGCATGGCCGACCCAGTCTGCCAGAACCGGATCATAGGGAAAGCGGAGCCAGCCGCGAACAAAGAAGTCGTTTACCATCCCAACGCCTTGCGCAGCATGTTGAGCGCCACCAGCGTCAGGAACACAGCGAACACCCGTTTGAGCGGCTTGGGGTCCATCGCATGTGCCAGCCGGACACCCCAGGGCGTGGTGATCAGCGTCATGGCGATAACGATGCCAAAAGCAATCAGGTTGACCGCACCAAACGTCAGGGGTGGGCGGTGTTCAGGTGCGATGTCGAGAAACAGAAAGCCCAGAACGCCGGGCACCGCGATGATTACGCCAAACCCGGCAGCAGTTGCGACCGCCCGGTGAATCGGCGTGTTGTAAAGGCTCATCAACGGCACACCAAAACTGCCGCCGCCGATCCCCATCAATACCGATAGAAACCCCACCATCGGCGACAATGCGATACGGCGCAGACCGCCGGGCATCGCATCGCCCAAGCGCCATTCGGACTTGCCAAGTCCCAGATAGGCGCCGATCACCATACCAAGCACACCGAACAGCGCCTGCAACGCCTCTGACCGCAAGGTCGAGGCCACCAGAACGCCGATGATTGCCCCCAGAGCGATCCCCGCCCCCCAGCCGCGCAGGATGGACCAATCAACCGCACCCTTCTTGTTGTGGCTCAGAACCGAGCGGACCGAGGTGACGATGATCGTGGCCAGCGACGTGGCCAGACACATCTGCATCAGTTGTGGACCACCATAGCCAAGAGTTTGAAATGTGTAGAAAAAGGCAGGCACAAGCACGATACCCCCGCCGACACCCAACAGGCCTGCCAGAACGCCCGCAAAGGCGCCGATCACCAGCAACAGGCCCAGCATCTGGACCAACAGCATCGTCTCTGGCATCGTCCCCTCCCGATCAGCCTGCGGGCCTTGTTACACCGCTTGTGCAGTCCCGACCAGAGGCGCGATCCGGTTCAGGGCTGCCTCGACCACTTCCGGCCCGGCCCCTTCGCGCACCGCCCCTTCGGACAAGGCCCGCCGCCAGCCCCGTGCGCCGGGACGCCCGGCAAACAGGCCCAGCATGTGCCGGGTAATCTGGTGCAAACGCCCGCCCCGGCTGAGATGCCGTTCGATATAGGGCAACATCCCGGCCACCGCATCCAACGGATTCGTGATCTGACCAGTTCCGAAAATCTGGCGATCCGCCCCGCAAAGAATGTCTGACGGCTGGTGATAGGCGGCGCGGCCGATCATCACGCCGTCCAGCCCGGCCTCAAGATGCGCTCTGGCCTGCGCCAAGGACGAAATCCCTCCGTTGATCGAGATGTGCATCTGTGGGAAATCGCGCTTCATCCGGTGCACGAGGTCATAGTCCAGAGGCGGGATATCACGGTTTTCCTTGGGGCTGAGGCCCTGCAACCACGCCTTGCGGGCATGAATGGTGACCCGCTCGCACCCGGCCCGCGCAATCTTCTCCAGAAAGGCCGGCAGTACCTGATCGGGGTCCTGATCATCGACACCGATGCGGCATTTCACGGTCACGTCCACGTCAACCACGTCGCGCATGGAGGAAACGCAGGCGGCGACGCGATCCGGCTCTTGCATCAGCACCGCGCCGAATGTGCCGGACTGCACCCGGTCAGAGGGACAGCCGCAGTTGAGGTTTATTTCATCATACCCGGCTTGCACCCCCAACCGCGCGGCCTGCGCCAGTTCTTCGGGGTCGGAACCGCCCAGTTGCAGTGCCACAGGGTGTTCTTCGGTGTTGTAGTCAAGCAGGTGCAACGCACCACCCCGCACCAATGCAGGCGCCGTGACCATTTCCGTGTAAAGCAGGGTATTGCGGCTCAATAACCTGTGCAGGTACCGACAATGGCGGTCCGTCCAGTCCATCATAGGGGCACAGGATAATCTAGCGTGTTGATTTATTTTCATTTTTTGTTTATCTTCAAACTGTTGGCGGCGGATTCTGCTACGCTGGAATACGCCCCAATATCCCCGAATTTGCCCCTCTACGACGACTCATTGCACACACAGCGCACACGAAAATGGCCTCCATCACCAAGCTCCCCTCCGGTGCATACCGGGTCCAGATCAGACGAAAGGGCCGCTACGCGAGCGAGACGTTTCTACGTCGCGACGATGCCCATCGCTGGGCCCGCCTAGCGGAGACCCGGGTGGATCAGGGGTTGGCGCCGAACAAGTCGTCCGTCTCCCGCCTGACCACCTTCGGCGATCTCATCGATCTCCACATAATCGATATGTGCGAGGTAGGCAAACCGCCGCGTCGCGAGCAAGGCCGCCACGCTCAAGACGCTCAAGCGCGATCTGGGCAAGGAGAAGATCGGGCACCTCGATCGGCAAAAGCTGATCGACTACGGCAAGATGCGCGCTGATCAAGGCGCCGGTCCGGTGACCCTCAGCATCGATATCGGCGTGATCAAGATGATCATCACCCATGCGGCAGCCGTACACGGGCTCGACATTTCTCCCGAACCCGTTGATCTGGCACGTGTCGCGCTCAAGCGGCTCGGCCTCATCGGCAAAGGCACCGAGCGGGACCGCCGCCCCACCACGGATGAATTGAACCGCCTCTTCCGTTGCTTCGATGACAACGGACGCCTGACCCTGCCGATGACACGGATCGTGAAGTTCGCGGTGGCCACGGCGATGCGGCCCGACGAGATTTGCCGCGTCGCATGGACCGATCTCGACGTCGACCGCCGGATGCTCATGATCCGCGACAGAAAGGACCCGCGCAACAAGACCGGGAACGACCAGCGGATCCCACTCTTCGCCGCCACGGGGTTCGATGCCCGGGCATTGGTCACCGAACAGGCCAAGGAACTCGGGCACGCAAGAGGCCGGATCTTTCCCTATAACTCGAAATCGGTCGGAACCGCCTTCCGGCGCGCCTGCGTCGAGGTCAGCGTGAAGGACCTGCATTTCCACGATCTACGCCATGAGGGCACAAGCCGCCTGTTCGAGGCCGGCTTCGCCATTGAACAGGTCTCGCTGGTCACCGGCCACAAGGATTGGAAAATGCTGCGTCGCTACACGCATATCCGCGCGGTGCGGGAGAAGATCGTCGCGCGGTCGGACGAGGACCGTCAGGACTTCCTGCGCAAGCGCGGATTCTCAAAGGCGGAAACGGGTCGGATTGTCGAGACGGTGCTGGCCGAGGAAGGCCGCCCGCCCGAGAGCGTCTTCGATTTCGTGCAGGGGATCACGGCCGTCGCCCGGTCAAAGCCGCAGCAGGACGCGCGGCTGGTGATGGAGGGGAAGGCGAAGGCGTTGCTGGAAAAGGTGTAGCCACTTAGAACGCTGACAGCTGTCCCTTCCACGACAGGTTTTTGGACGAGGACAGTCGTCGGCACAGCGACGGTTGTTGCAAGTGATGGGCGCATACGCCAGCGTTTAACGCTACTTCTTTCTTTTGATTGATTTTTTGTCCATCCGGCGAAACCTGATATCGTATTTTTCTACTTCCATACCATATACTGGGATGGACAGATTTCTACATCGTGACACTATTTCATCCACAACTCTCTGCTCGGCCCTGGACCCAACATAGACAGCTGTAACTGTACTTGTGTCCTTATATTTTGCTTGCCCTTGTTGGGCGGAGAATAATCTCCATTCTCTTTCAGGAGACCAACGCATTGTCTTATAGGAAAGTGCGAGCTTTGCCCGCTGAGACGCTGTTTCCGAATTCTTCAACATCAAAGGCGGTTCATCGCTATAGTTCATTTTGGCGAATTCGAATTCTTTCGCGAGACCTGAAAGTAATTTTCGAGTGCTATAAGAAATACAAAGACCTGAGAATGAACCCGCGTAGTGCGCCCACATGGTTTCATGGTTCTTTATCTCTGAAAATGAAGCGATACCGAGCCGCCCTATTAGTTGCGGGACTGCCAGCCTATGCCGCTTATGTGTTCGGCTTGAAGCGAAAACTGAACTCAAGCGATGCCCCCCCTCCATTGGGTCATTCATGCTCGAATAGCTGGCGCAATAGACATAGCGCTCTTCCAGCGCACGAAGCTCCCTGTCCAGCTTGGCAGGGAGGAGTTCGCGATAGCGATAAAGCCTACTGGGTCGAGCGTAAGTAACGATCTCTGCCAAGATATCCCCCCGAATGGATGATTTGCACAAATAGACTGAACGAACACCTCTTTATCATCCAAACAGACTGTTCGCCATCGAAGGCGGATTGGCTGCTAGAGTGAGAGAGGTGCCGGGTTTTCCGTGACGGGTTTGGAGGTCGGGAGAGAGGCTCCCGGCTGGCCCGTCGCGGAGATATCCCGATGACCAAGCAACAGAAGATCACCCTCAGCGCCTCGCGCGACATCCCCTTCAACAAGCTGATGCTCAGCCAGTCGAACGTGCGCCACGTCAAGGCGGGTGTGTCGATTGAGGAGCTGGCCGAGGACATCGCGCGGCGGACGCTGCTCAGCTCCATCACCGTGCGGCCCGTGTTGGACGACAGCGGCGCCGAGACCGGCATGTACACGATCCCGGCGGGTGGGATGAGCCGCACCTCATGACCCAGCTTGCCGATCTCGCGACCCCAGAAATGAGCGCCGCCACAGGCTTCCATCGCGACAACACAGGGCTGCAACTCGCTGAAGAAGGTCAGCACCTGAACTCTACGCAGTTTCCTGCGCAGAATAGGCTGCCCCGCTGCATCTGCCCCGTGGGCCTGAAACACATTCTTCGCCAGATCGAGCCCGACCGTGATAATCTCTGACATGACCGCTCTCCTTTGTGGATCGTTGCAGACCCACCTTGGCACAATGATGCCGTCGGGGGGCGGTCACATCATCAGAGCCCTTTAGGTTCAGTGATTTAGAGTTCGTTGCGATGTACCCTTCCATCCTTCATGACAAAACGGATGACCGACGGGAATAAACTAGATTCGGTTAGGTTTTACACAATCCAGAATTTTTTGAGCAGCTAACGGAACCGACTTTTTCAACTGCATGATCTCTGAGTTCGCAGCCAGCCGGGTCTTCATCTCCGCGTCCCCAAGTAGTTGGTTAATCGTATTCTCCAACTGCTCCGGTGTCCAATCCCATCGATTTACCCTGAGTCCGACACTGGTTTCAACTGCCCGCTGGGCGTTATCGTGTCCGTCCCAGCAATAGGGAAGGATCAGCGACGGGACCCCGAAATACAGCGCTTCGCAAAAGCTGTTGTTGCCGCCGTGGTGAATAAACAGATCGCATTGTTCAACCACGGACGGCTGCGGGAACCATTCCTGCAGATGAACATTGTCTGGTACTCTGGAATAGGCATCGATCTGGGCCCCGACATTGACCAGAAACCTCATGTCCATTTTCTTGAATACGTCGAACAGGCTTTCAAAAAAAGTGACATCCATAGCACCCAGGCTACCAAAACTCACATACACCAGAGGCCCGTCGTTACGGGGCATCTGAGGTACACGGTAGGGACCTTCCTGGCGTACGCAGCCTTCGAGAAAGGTGAATTGTCCAGGACTCAGCGCCTGATCACGATCATGGCGAATTATAGATGGCGCCAAAAGAAGGTTTTGATGCGGTGATGTTTCTAGGAACTCACCTTTAGGCAATAGCCCAAGTCCCCGATCCATGCGAAATTTGTTGTAGCGAGCATGAATTGGGCCAAGGGTCTCCAGGTACTGGTTCCGGAATGCCGCGCACCCGGCAGCGTCAGATGCCGGCAAGCCGGACAGGTACGGCGGTAGGCGGTTGTCTGGCAACTCGGTTTCCGCGCAAGAAATGACCCTGACCCATGGGCGCTCGGATCGTACGATGGCCGGGAACATGATGACGTTGTCGAGGACGACGACATCCGGGTTGATCCGCTCTAGCGCCGTTTCCAACCCCTGCTCAACCGATTCCGCTGTCTCGACGATTGCGTTCCAAACGGGCTCAACATAGGTGGTCAGTTGGTCAGTTGGATGCATGTCAAAATGCGGCAGATGATGGCTCAGGAATTCCTGCCAGTAGGTCTGGGTTTCCTCTTCTGTCAACTCTGACTGAACAGGGACGGCGAACTCGTCAAAACCGTAATCTGCGAATACGCCACCAAAGCCACCGTGGGTCAGGAAAACGGGGTGTGCACCCATTGCGCGAAGTTCCTGAGCGATCCCCACACAATTCAGTGCAGCCCCAAAACTAGCTTCGGGGAAAAACGCGATTACGGGTGCTTCCTTGCGGTTCATCATTCACTCACCGGATTGACCCGCGAGTCGCTTGGACTAGCGCCGGAGCACCACGATTGGCGACGCTGGGTCTTTGGTTCATTGAAAGCCGCAAATGCACCCTCATCAGATCCGCAGCAAGGTCGAAATGACCCTGCGCTATGAAATCAAGTATACGCAGATGTTCATCGAGCGCCTGCCTCATCCGAAAGTCGATCATACCGAATGATCCGCCTGGCAGGTGGCGCAACCCATGATGGGCCATGAGAGCAGAAGCTAGATACTGGTTTCCGGACGATCGAGCGATGAGCTTGTGAAAGGCAAGATCCGCGTCTTGGAAATCCTGGCTATTGAAAGAGTTTTCCGACTGCGCCAGAAGCGCTTCGGTCTGGCTGCGGACCAGATCGGCGCGCTTGGTGTCCAACTTGAAACCGTCGGACAGAATGGCCTGCGGTTCCAGTATCAGACGAAATTCGTAGCTCTCAATTCGTCCAGAACGGTCTCCGGGCATGCGCGTGAACACCCAGGATTGACCTTCGGCTTTCTGAATCACGCCTTGGGCCAGGAGAGCTTCGAGCGCACGCTGTGCAGCGCTGCGGGAAACCGAATATCTCCGGATCAGGTCCGTGACATTGATGGAGCCGCCCAGGCGTCGGGCGCCGCGATCGCGTAGGATGGCACTGGCGAGATCGGCACCAGCTCCGACCGCATGCTGGTTGAGTACCGAATGCCCCTTCTCGGGTTCACATTCCAGAACAAACCCGCCTTCTGCCGCTTTGCGTGCCATCCCCTCCTGCTCCAGCAGCCTCAATGCGGATCTGACCGGAGTGCGAGAGACGCTGCACGAATCAGCAAGGGTTTTTTCCACCAGCCTGTCACCCTGATGCAAATCGAGATCCATCGCGACATCCAGTATTTTTTGGGCAAGTTTCAAGTGTTTGCTTGGCGGCATAAGAAGGACGCTTTCGTCATACCCAACTAATATACAATAAAAACCGTATCTTAAATGACCTCACCGAGCCACACAAAAATGATTCAAAAAATTGTTGAGTTTTAATTCATCAAAAAATACCGTGATTGCATCATATATCTCGCCCCAGAAGCGAGCGCGAATGTCAAGGGAGGAAGACATGACCAACAAGTTCACCAATTCGTTCCGTTTGCCATTTGCTTGGCTCACCGCCGGGGCGGTCTGCGCACTCAGTGTATTCGCCGGAGCGGCCCAAGCAGAGAAAATCGTCATCTCGAACTGGGACGGCTACATGCCGCCGGACCTGCTCGAGAATTTCACGAAGGAAACTGGTATAGAGGCCGAGCTCTCGGTTCATGGCACCAACGAAGAAATCATGGGCAAGGTCGTAGCTGGTGGCGGTAAGGGCTACGACGTTCTTTTCGTCTCGTCGCCTTTTGCCGAAGCATTAAACAACTTGGGGCTGGTGGCTGCTATCGACCACGATAAGGTTCCAAATGCGTCCAACCTGTATGACGAAGCTAAAGAATTGGCTCATGATCCGGGCAACGACTATTCAATGCCATACGCCTGGGGCACGACGGGCTTATGCTACCGGTCAGACCTGATGGCAGAACCGACTTCGTGGAACGATCTGCTCAAACCCTCTGACGACCTCAAAGGCAAAGTGACAATGCTCTCTACGGATCGTTGGCTGATGGGGGCTGCCGCGCTAGCCCTCGGAAAGTCTCTGAATGATACGTCGGACGAGACGTTGGCGGCTGCAAAGGACCTGCTGGTTGCGGCGAAGCAGGATCTGCTGGCCTACGACGATGCAACTTTTTATCTGAAGTTGGTATCGGGCGAGGCAACGATGGTTCACGCCTGGGATGGCTGGTGTAACTACGGCATCGGTGAGAACGCAGACATCAAGTACACGATTCCATCAGAAGGATCGGATCTGTGGGTAGATGCGCTAGTCATCACAGATGCATCTGAAAACAAAGACGCGGCGCATGCTTTTGTGAACTATGTCTTAGGCGCGGATGTCGGTGTCTGGGTTGCCAGCAATATCCTGTACAAAACGCCGAACAAGGCTGCGATGGAGGCACTGGACCCGTCCTTGATCGAAACTTTCCCGAATATGGGAATGTCGCCTGCAGATCTTACCAAGTACGAGCAGTTGCGCGATCTCGGCAATGGCCAGAAACCCTTTGCTCGGACAGTGACCGAAATCATGGCCGCACAGTAAGTGATCGAACCCTGAGCAAAGCCCGACCCGAACAAAGGGTCGGGCCTATACGACACTACTCCACAGATTGCCAAGTATATGACCAATCGACTGAAATCGGTGATCTTGCTGGGGCCGGGCCTGGGTTGGCTTGCACTTCTGATGGTGGTGCCGTGCGGCCTCATTTTCACCTATGCGTTCTTTGAACGCGGCGTCTATGGCGGCATCGACTACGCCTTTACGTTTGAAAATTTTGTGCGGGCCGCCGACCCTCTTTACCTTGGGATCTTCCTGCGCTCAGCCAAGATTGCATTTCTGGCCACCATGATCGCCATCCTGATCGCCTATCCGGCGGCCTATGCTATCACGCTGGCGCCGCGCCGTTGGCAGACCGGTTTGCTGATCTTGGTGATCCTGCCGTTCTGGTCCAACTACCTAATCCGCACTTACGCTTGGATCGTGATGCTGAACCGCGAGGGGTTGATCAACAATACCCTGCAGGGGGTCGGCTTGATCGATGAGCCGTTGTCTCTGCTTTATAATAATTTCGCTGTGATCGTTGGGCTTGTCTACAACTACACCCCCTTTGTGGTTCTGGCGATCTATTCGTCGCTGAACCGCATAAATGTCGAAACCATAGAAGCCTCGGAAGATCTTGGAGCGCCCGCTTGGACCACTTTCTACCGGGTGATACTGCCACAGACCGTTCCCGGCATTGCGGCAGGTGGTGTCTTTGTTTTTGTATTGTCGATCGGCAATTTCATTACGCCCGATTTGCTTGGTGGCGGGCGGCTTCAGATGGTTGGAAACCTGATCTATGACCAGTTCCTGAGCGCCCGCGACTGGCCGTTCGGAGCAACCCTGTCGATGCTCCTGATTGCGATCATGATGGGGCTTTTGTTCGCTCAGGCGGTATTGGCCAATCGCGCAGCAGGACAGAGAGGGCAGGACTGATGCGGAACCGAGCCAACATGGGCCTGAAGCTGCACCTGGTTTTGTTTTACACGTTTCTCTATGTGCCAATCCTTGTGCTCATGGCGCTAAGCTTTAACCGGGCCGGACTTCCAACTGTGTGGACCGGATTTTCGTTGGAATGGTACGGCAAGTTGTTTACCGCGGATCCAATACTGTCGGCGGCGCGCAACACGCTCATCGTGGCCTTGATCTCGACCGTTCTGGCGACAATAATCGGCACGCTTTTAGCGGTCGGCGTCGAGACACGGCGCAATTCTTCAGTTCTAGACGCGGTTCTGTTCGCGCCGATGATCATCCCCGACATAGTTCTAGCCATCGCGCTCTTGTCCTTTTTCACACTGCTCAACATGACGCTCGGGCTTCATTCGATCATCCTCAGCCATGTCGTATTTAACATAGCCTTTGTTGTCGCCGTGGTGCGTACGCGGATGCGCAATTTCGACCATTCGATACTTGAGGCCAGTGCCGACCTTGGGGCCAGCGAATTCACTACCTTTCGCCGCATCCTGCTGCCCGCCATCGCGCCGGGGGTTATCGCCGGGGCGCTGTTGTCTTTCACCCTGTCAGTGGACGAATTCATTATTGCCTTTTTCACCGCCGGTGCCGGGCAATCCTCGACCACGTTGCCGATGCAGATTTACGCAATGATCCGATTTGGCGTCACGCCGGAAATCAATGCGATGGCTACCATCGTCATGTTCGTTTCGTTCACGCTGGTCTTCTTCGCGCAGCGTGCCGACAAAGAGGTTTTCAGCCGATGAGCCAAGGGGTTCAACTCAGGAATATAACCAAGCGATACGGTTTGGTTACTGCGATCGACAACGTTTCACTGGATATTCGCGACAACGAGTTCTTTGCACTTCTGGGCCCATCGGGCTGCGGCAAGACCACACTGTTGCGGACGCTGGCGGGGTTCGAAACACCACAGGAAGGACAGGTAATCGTTGCCGGGCAGGACGTGACAAACATACGCCCCAGCAAGCGGCCCTTGAACCTGATGTTCCAGTCCTATGCCTTGTTTCCG
>NZ_JBXWSF010000064.1:0-23813 GCF_059613285.1 Ruegeria sp. BHSB058
TTTGCCGAGTTCCTGTCACTTCCCTTCAGCGATGCCGCCCGCGGGTTGGTACTCGAAGGCGAACTTGATGGGCAGAAACAACTCTCCGACGACTATCTGATTGCCGCTCTGCCAGAACCGGAGCCCCAGCCGGAACAGGTTGCGAGCGCCGAGAGCATTGCGCCGGAACCCGCCGCCGAACCTGCGCAGGAAACCGCGTCCGCCGATCCGCAGGATAGCCCGGCGCAAGAACCAGCGGCGCAAGTCGCACAGGCCGATACAGACACGGGCTCGCAAGAGCAGGGCACCGAAGCGGCCGCAATCGATGACACCGCAGACGCTTCGACCAACACGGAAACCGCCGAAACCGTCCAACCGGCGGAAACCGCTGAAACTGCCAGCGCCGAACAGCTCCCTCGGCCCGAAACCACCGAAACACCCGCCCCCGAAAGCACGGGCCAGGTTGCCATTCTCCGCTCCGGAGAAGACGGCGTCGAACTGGTTCAATCCCCGGCCAAACAGGCGGACGTGCCAACAGGGCAGGTCACGCTTGACACGATCGGCTATTCCGAGAGCGGCGATGTACAGCTTTCGGGCCGCGCCCAGCCGCGCGCCGTGATCCGCCTTTATCTCGACAATCGCGCGATCACCGACATGCCGACCAGCGATCAGGGCAGATGGCGCGGAGAGATCGAAGGCATCGAACCCGGTATCTATACCCTGCGGCTGGATGAGATCGGCGGCGACGGCACCGTTCTCAGCCGCCTTGAAACCCCGTTCAAACGGGAGTCACTTGAGGTTCTGCAGCCAGCAACTCCGGTTGTTACCTCCGACACGTCCACCGAGGCACCCGCCACGACCACAACTGCAGAAACAGCGCCTGCGGCAATCGCAGAGACTGAATCGCCGGTGCCAGCCCCAACCCCTGCGCCGGCAATTCGTGCGGTGACCGTGCAAAAGGGCGACACCCTCTGGGCCATTTCGCGCGAACGTTATGGCGACGGATTTTTGTACGTACGGGTGTTCGACGCCAACCGCGAGTCGATCCGCGACCCGGATCTGATCTACCCGGGGCAGGTCTTCACTATCCCCGAATGATCCCTGCCTCTGGCCTTTCCCGGGCCAAGGGCTATCTCTGACCGCAATCAAGGTACGCGATGAGACGTCTGGCCCCTTTGCATTCCGACGACATGCCGCCCGAGGATGACCGCACCTCGGGCTGGCGCACGATCCGAAAGGTGGCCCCATACCTGTGGCCAGAGGACGAGCCGTGGGTGAAGAAACGTGTCATCCTGGCGATGGCTATGCTGGTGCTGGCCAAGCTGATCGCCGTCTATACGCCGATCCTCTACAAGGGCGCGGTGGATAGTCTGGCCAAGGACGGCGCGCCGCCGATGCTGCTGGGCGCGGTCGGGCTGACCGTGGCTTATGGCGTTGCTCGGATGCTGACGGTCGGGTTCCAGCAACTGCGCGACGCTTTGTTTGCACCGGTCGGACAGCGGGCGTTGCGGGCGCTGGCGCTTGAGACCTTCCAGCATATTCACCGCCTGTCGATGCGCTATCACATCACCCGTCGCACCGGCGGTCTCAGCCGCATCATCGAGCGCGGGGTGAAGGGCGTCGAATTCCTGCTGCGCTTTCTGCTGTTCTCCATCGGGCCGCTGATCCTGGAACTGCTGCTGGTCGCCATCATCCTGATGTGGCTTTTCGATGTCTGGTATCTGGTCGTCGTCGCCGTCACCATCGCGCTTTACATCTGGTTCACCTTTGCGGTGACCGAATGGCGGGTCAAGCTGCGCCGCGAGATGAACGATCAGGATACCGAGGCCAACCAGCGCGCCATCGACAGCCTGTTGAACTTCGAAACCGTCAAATATTTCAACGCCGAAGACCGCGAAGCTCAACGTTACGACGTATCGATGAAGGCCTATGCGCAGGCGGCGCTGAAAACGGCCTATTCGCTGGCTCTCCTGAATTTCGGCCAATCCTTCCTGATCACCTGCGGCCTGATCGGGGTGATGGTTCTGGCGGCTCTCGGTGTACAGAACGGCACGCTGACGGTGGGCGATTTCGTCATGGTCAACGCGTACATGATCCAGATCACGGTGCCGCTCAACTTCCTTGGCACGGTTTACCGCGAAATCCGTCAGGCGCTGGTGGACATGGGCCAGATGTTCCAGCTTCTGGAACAGCCCTCGGAAGTCACCGAAAAACCCGACGCGCCTGCGCTCAGGGTCAATGGCGGCGAGGTGACGCTCGACAAGGTCCATTTCGGTTACGACCCGGATCGCGAGATCCTCAAGGGCATTTCCCTGACTGTCCCGGCAGGACAGACCGTTGCCATCGTCGGCGCCACCGGCTCGGGCAAATCGACCATCGGGCGGCTTCTGTTCCGGTTCTACGACGTCACCGTCGGGGCGCTCAGGATCGACGGACAGGATGTGCGCGACGTGTCGCAATCCAGCCTGCACGCCGCCATCGGAGTGGTGCCGCAGGACACGGTGCTGTTCAACGACACCATTCGCTACAACATCGCCTATGGCCGCGACGGGGCCAGCCAGGCCGAAGTGGAAGAGGCCGCGCGCGCCGCGCAAATCCACGATTTCATCGTGACGTTGCCCGAAGGCTATGACACCCGCGTTGGCGAACGCGGCCTGAAACTGTCAGGCGGTGAAAAACAGCGCGTGGGCATTGCCCGAACCCTGCTCAAGAACCCGCCGATCCTGCTCCTGGACGAGGCGACGTCGGCGCTCGACACCGAGACCGAGCAGGAAATCAAGGGCGCTCTGGCCCGCGCGGGCGAGGGGCGCACGGTGATCACCATCGCCCACCGCCTGTCCACCATTGCCGAGGCCGACCGCATCGTGGTGCTGGAACGCGGTGAGATAGTCGAGCAGGGCACGCATGACGAATTGCTGTCGCGCGACGGCCGCTATGCCCAGCTCTGGAGCCGCCAGCAGGCGGATGCCGAAGCCGCCTGACAGCTTTGTCGGGCGCAAGGGAAATGATATGATGGGGCCCTGATTCCGGAGGTCTCATCATGTATCGATACCTGCGAATGACCCTGACCCTGGCCACCCTTTCCGCAAGCCCGTTCTTGCTCCCAGCCGTTGCATACGCCGATCCGATCATCGGCGTCTGGAAAACGCAGCCAGACCGCAAGAACCTGACATCGCACATCCGCATATCCGCCTGTGGTGACAAGTTCTGCGGTCAGATCCTTTCGGCCTATGATCCGTCGGGAAAGAAAGTCCAAACCCCCAATATCGGCAAGCGGCTGTTCTGGGGGGTCACCAGCGAAGGCGGCGGGAAATACGGCGGCGGTACTTTCTGGGTGCCGCTGGTCAACGTTCAGGCGGTGCCCCAGATGACGCTCAAGGGAAACACCCTCAAGGTCAGGGGCTGCGCCCACCACATCTGCGGCCACCAGTCCTGGACGCGGCTCTGAGTTTTCTTCGCGTCACATCAACAGCCAGAGTCTGTTTCGGGCGGGAATGAAACGATCAAGCCGTCAACCTTGGGGAGGGCATATGTTCAATCAGGACTTGTTTATCGATTTCTCGCTTGCGCTCTTTGCGTTCGTCAATCCGCTTTATACAGTCCCCGTCTTTGTCGCCATGACACAAGGCTTCAACAACGCAGAGCGCCTGCGAACCTCGCTCATCGCAGCCGCAACGATGTTCTGCGTGCTGATGCTGACCGTGATAGTCGGAGATCAGGTCCTCCTGATTTTTGGCATCAATCTACCGTCCTTCAAAATTGCCGGAGGACTGATTATTCTGGGTCTTGCATTCAAGATGCTCTTTCTGAACCCGGACAAGAACGAAGACCCCGCCCAGTCGTCGCAAGACATGCCCGTGCCGCCAAAGAAGGATATCGGCGTCTACCCGTTGACGATCCCCGTTCTTGCCGGACCCGGACTGTTCACGACGGCCATCGTTTTCAGCAGCGAGCTGACAACGCTTTCCGATTTCGCCGTGATCTGCGCCGTTGCGGTCGTCACCGCGCTTCAGTACTGGCTATCCATGATTTTTGCAGGCGCCGTGACGCGATACCTGAACAACACGACAATTCAGATCGGCACAAACGTCCTCGGAATTCTGTTGGCCGCAGTTTCCGTGGAACTCATGCTGTCCGGCGTTGAAGAATTTGTGCTTTCTATCCAATTGCCGGTCTGAACGCATTTCCCGGCGCAGGTTCTCGCCGGGAAATATGGGCTTTGGCCCCTAACCGTTACTCCGCCGCCTTGAGCGGTGGTGTTGGCGGCTGGGTGCTTTCCGGGTCTTTCGGGCTCTCATTGCCGGTCTCCGGCGCCGTATTATCCTCCCAGATCACCTCGGTTGCCTGCATTCCGCTCGCCGCCCGGCCCAGGGCCATGTCCTGCGCGATACGGCTGGACCGGCCGGCGGTCAGACGTGCCAGCGCGCGGCCCAGCCAGATCGCATAGGTCGTGACCCACACCCGCAGCGCCAGGAACGACGGGGTGACGATCAGCGTCAGCACAGTGGCAATGCCCAACCCGAACACAACCGCCGTGGCCAGCTGCTTCCACCACAGCGCCGTGGGGCTGTCGATCGAATAGCCGCCATTGATGAAATCCAGCGACAGGCCGAACATCATCGGCGTCAGGCCCGCCATCGTGGTCAGCGTGGTCAGCAGAACGGGGCGGATACGCGCCTCGGCTGTGCGTACGATGGCCTCGATCTTGGGCATGTAGGCGCTGTATTCCTGATAGGTGTCGATCAGCACGATATTGTTGTTCACCACGATACCGGCCAGCGCCACGATCCCGGTTCCGGTCATGATGATCGAAAACGGCTGGTCCATCACCAGCATGCCCACCAGAACGCCCGTGGTGGACAGCACCACCGCCAGCAGCACCAGAACCGAATTGTAAAAGCTGTTGAACTGCGCCAGCAGGATCACGAACATCAGCCCCAGCGCCGCCAGGAATGCCTTGGACAGAAACTCCTGGCTTTCCGCCTGATCCTCCTGATCGCCGGTCCATTCCCAGCTGATGCTGTTGGGGAAGGGGCTGGTGTTCAGCCATTCGGTCAGCGCCACGATACGTTCATTCGGGTTGATCGGCGCAAATCGCGCCTCTTCGGCATCTATCCGGTCCTGCAGGATGTCCGCGTTTTCGACGTCGAACAGTCGAACCAGCGCATAGGTCTTGCCGTCGGCCCTTTCGACCGTCACGTCCTGCGCGGAGGTTCCCTCTTCGATTTCGCGCACGATGGCGAGGGTCTGTTCCGACCCGTCCGTATCCGTTGCCACAATCTTGATCAGCCCGCTTTCGACATCCGACTTGACGTCGTAATAACGCTGTTGGTCCACCCGGTTGATCTGGGCCAGCTTGTCGACCGGCTTGCGGGTGATAAAGTTCGACAGCGGCACCAGCCCGTCGGGCGTGCGCACCTTGAGTGTGTCCAGCGTCGACAGCACCCGGTCCTCTTCCGGCAGGCGCACGCGGATTTCGATTTCCTCGTCATTGCTCTCGGGCCGCATTTCGCCCAACAGGATGCCCCGCGTCACCAGCTGCACCATCGCGCCGACGGTGGCCACATCGGCGCCGAACCGGCCCGCCTTGGCCACATCAACGTCGATCTGCCAGTCGATGCCGGGCAGGGGCAGGTTGTCCTCGATCCGGATCAGGCCGGGGGTGGTCTCGAATTTTTCCCGTGCGGCCAGCGTGGCGGCGGTCAGATCCTCCCAGCCATCGCCCTTGATACGCAAGTGCACCGGCTTGGCCGAGGCCGGGCCGCGGCCCAAAACCTCAATCTCGACTTCGAAACCGGGCAGCTTGGCCAACTCTGTGTTCAGCTGTTCGATCACCGTGTTGCCGGCATAGTCCGGCGCGACAACCTCGCGCGACATCAGGCCGCCCAGCATCGGTTCGGCTACCTTCGGGCGGTCCTCCCATGGGGTGATCTCGAACTGCACCCGACCGACCGTGTCGGCAGGTGCCTGCGAGCCTCCGGTATTCTGGTTCAGCCCGCCTTCACCCGCAAAGGCAAAGATATTGGTGATCGCCGGGTGTGCGCCGATCACCGCTTCGGTCGCCTTCACCATCGCGTCCTTTTCGGTCAGCGAAAGGTTGCCGCGTGCCCGGACATAAGCGGTGGCCTGTTCCGGTTCGCTGTCGACAAAGAACTCCACGCCACGGTTGTTCTCGCCATAGATGTTCATGACGGTCATCACCGCAAAGCCGACAGCAGCGATCGAAACGATCGGCATGATCGGATTGCCAACGAGGAACTTGATGAAATGGCCAAACAGCGTGTGTTCCTCGGCGGAATGCACATGATCATCGGTCCGTTCGATCCGCGCCGCCCCAAGCGTCACCGACCCGGCAAAGGCACCAAACAGGAACAGCAACACGCCAAGGAGCGTGCCACCCGACGCACCCTCGGGCAGCAGGTAATGCGGATTCAATAGCTGCATCGCACCCAGGAAGATCGTGTAGAGCGCAGGGGGTACCAGCGCGGCCCGCACCAGCCACGGCGTTCGGACGCGCAGCCAGTCCGAGATGCGGCCGAACACCCGGCTCAGCCGCCCCGAAACCCCTCCCATCACAGGCAGATAGATCAGCGCCACCACCAGCGAAGCGGAAAGGACAAAGATCAGCGTGACGGGCAGCATGCCCATGAACTCGCCCGGAATGCCGGGCCAGAACAGCATGGGCAAAAACGCGCACAGTGTCGTTGCTGTCGACGACACGATGGGCCAGAACATCCGCTGCGCCGCCTCGACATAGGCGTGCATCGGGCCGACGCCTTCCTTGATGCGTTTGTCGGCATATTCGACAACCACGATGGCGCCGTCGACCAGCATGCCCACCGCAAGGATCAGACCGAACATCACGATGTTCGAGATGCTGACGCCCATCACGGCGAGGAAGGCAAAGCACAACAGGAACGAGGTGGGAATGGCGAACCCCACCAGCAGCGCCGCGCGCGACCCAAGCGAGGCCAGAACCACGATCATCACCAGTGCGATGGCGGTCAGGACCGAGCCCTCAAGCTGGCTGACCATCGATCCCACGACGCGGCTCTGGTCGTTCGACGTGCCGACCTCGACCGCCGCTTTCAATTCTTCGGGCCATTTCTCGCTTGAGGCCGCGACGGTCTGTTTCACCGCCTGAACCGTGTCGATCAGATTGAAACCCTTGCGCTTGACCACCTGCAGGGCAACCGTCGGCTCTCCGTCAAAGCGGGCGGTGCCCTCGCGGTCTTCAAAGGTATAGTTGATCTCGGCCAGTTCCCCCAGCGTCACAACCCGGTCGCCATTGACCTTGACCGGCAGGCCATAGACATCCTGCGCGGTCGTGAACGATGACGGGATCTTGACCGAAAACGTGCCCTGTTCGGTCTCGACCTCACCGGCAGCGATCAGCTGGTTGTTGTTCCGGACCACGTTGATCAGTTCGGCTGCGGTGACGTTATAGGCTTCCAGCCGCAGCGGATCGATGATCACTTCCAGCAATTCGTCGCGATTGCCCGCGATTCCGGCCTCCAGCACCGAATCCAGCGCTTCCAGATCATCCTGCAAATCCTTGGCAATGCGCGCCATTGTCCGTTCCGGAACCGCCCCGGTCAGGTTGACGATGACAATCGGAAATTCCGAGAAATTGATTTCGCTCAGCGTATACTGTTCGGCCCCTTCGGGGAAATCGGCCTGCGCCGTGTTCATCGCGTCGCGCACATCGGCGGTGATCGCGGTCTTGTCCCAGCCGAACTCGAATTCCAGCGCCACGCCGGCATAGTTTTCGGCGGCGGTCGAACTCATCTTCTTGAGCCCGTCCAGATCGGCCAGCTCGGTCTCCATCGGCTTGACCAGCAGGTTCTCGCTGTCCTCCGCCGAAATGCCGGGAAATTGAACCGACACGAACAGGGCGGGGATCTCGATATCCGGCTCGCCCTCCTTGGGCAGGCTGACATAGGCAAACCCGCCAACCACCAGCGAGATCGCGATAAAGGCCAGAACCATCCGGGCGCGCTTGGCGGCCCAGTCGACGATGCCGATCATTCCAAGACCTCCCGATAGGTCGGCGCTACGGCGACACCCTTGGTCACGAATTCCTGACCAACCACGATCACGTCAACGGTTTCAGGCAGGCCGCCCAGCCAGACGCCCTCGGTCGTGTCGCGCAACAGGCGCACCGGCAGGAAATCCACCACATTGCCCGAGGCCACGGTGCGCACGCCCAACTGGCCGTCATTGTTCAGCGTCAGTGCCGATTGCGGCAGCAGATGCGCCTTGGCCCCTTCCGACGAAATCGCGATCGAGGCGGTCTGGCCGTCGCGGATCGTCAGGTCCGGGTTCGGAACGGTGATTTCGACCTCGAATGTCCGGGTGGTCTCGTCGGCCGACCGGCTCAGGAACGTGACACGGCCCTGCACCTGACGACCGGTGGCCAGTGTGGCCCCGGCCTCGGCCCCGACCGCAATCCGGTTCACTTCGGTTTCCGGCACGAAACCGACCAGCTTGATCGGATCAAGCTGAATCACGGTCGCGCAGAGGCTGCCCGATTCGCGCTGCATCAGGCTGCCCAATTCGGCGGTATCGCTTTCCAGCAACCCGTCGAACGGCGCCTCGATCGTCAGGCGGTTGATTTCCCGCTCGGCTGCGGCCACCGCGGCGGTTGCGGCCTCGATTCCCGCGCGCGTTGTTTCCAGTCCGGCTTCGGCGGTCTTGATCCCCGCCTCGGCGGCCCGCATCCCGGCTTCGGTCGAGACGCGGCGCGTTTCCGAGGCATACCCCGTTTCCGAAAGTTTCCGGGCGGCGGTGTTGTTTATTTCCGCCTCCGCCAGCCGGGCGCGTGCCTCATCCAACAGCGCCTCGGCCTCCGGCTGCCGGCTTTCCGCCTCGATCTTTCTTGCCTTGGCTTCGGCCAGATCGGCAAATCGCGTACCGGGATCAAGCTCACACAAAAGATCACCGGTCTTCACAAATGCGCCTTTGCGCTTGGGCTCCGAGATCACGGTCGAGGTGGTCTCGGCGCGCACTTCGACCTGGCGGTTCGCCTTGGTCTGGCCTCTCAGAAACACCGCGCTGTCAATCTCGCGCGCCTGAGAACGCAGGGCGACAACCGCCACGGCGTTCGGGTCGGCGGCGTCCTGAGCGGCTTCCGCAACGTCATCGCCCGTCTGATCGGCCTGCGGCTGTGCCGCCGCCGCTTCATACCCGGCAAAGGCCAGAAGGGCCGGTCTTTCAAATACAAGCAGGTAAAGCGCAGTGATCACCAGAAAAGCGGTGAGGATTGGGATCAATCGCATCGTGTGCCCTTTTCAAATCTGTCCTGACAACGGAACTCAACGGCATTTGGTATCAGATGGGGACTCATAATCGACTTGTCCATACTGAACGGACTAGTTCAGTTTATTTTTTTTGGACTGACAGCGCAAGGGAGATCGAATTGGTCGATCCGGGGTACTTGGCTTGCAAGTTGCTGCGGGGTATGACAGGCGCGGTACAGCCTGAAGCAACACCCGGGGGCAGGGATGAGTGACGTTGACAGTTTCATCGATGAGGTGACCGAAGAGGTCCGCCGCGACCGCCTGTTCCTGATGCTGAAAAGATGGGGCTGGGTCGGGGCGCTGGCCGTGGTCGCCATCGTGGGTGGCGCCGCGTTCAATGAATACCGCAAGGCGCAAACCACGGCAGCGGCTGAAAAGCTGGGCGATGAAATCATCGCCGCCCTGTCCCGGAACGACGCGGCGGGCCGCGCAGCCGGTCTGGAACAGATCAATGCCGAATCCGCCGGTGGCGACGCGGTGCTGCAGATGATGATCGCAGCCGCCCAGGCAAGCTCCGGTTCTGCCGACTCCGCCGCTCAGGGATTGAATCAGGTGGCTTCCAACGGCGAAGTGCCGGAGATTTACCGCCAGATCGCGGCCTTCAAGGCGCTGTTGATTCAGGGCGACGCCCTGCCTGTGGCCGACCGGCGGCAACAGTTCGAGGCGCTGGCCCAGCCGGGCGCACCCTTGCGCCTTCTGGCCGAGGAACAGCTTGCCCTGATCGATATTTCCGAAGGCGATGCAAGCGCCGCCCTGTCGCGTCTCGAAGCCCTGCGGCAGGACGCCGAGGTCGGAGTTGACTTGCAACAGCGCGCGACACAGTTGATTGTGGCGCTGGGCGGCAAGCCCGAACCCATTCCCGGACAGCAGGGCTGAAACGGATCTGACCCGGACCCGGGTCATTGGTGAAACACAGGCGAGTTCAGAATACGATGGCTAATACGACCTTTCCCCGCCTTGGGGTCACGCTGATGGGGCTGGCGATCATGACGTTGGGTGCATGCCAGCCACCCGAAGCGATCCTGCCCGGCGAGCGAGAGGATATCCGCCCCATCGAAGACACCGTAAGCAAGGCGGCAGGGTCCAAGCCCATCAGCCTTCCTTCGCAACAGAACAATGCGACCTGGGCGCAAAGCCCCGGCACGGCGGCCTATCGCACCACCAATCCCGCGCTGCGCGCCGCCCCGCAACAAATCTGGTCGACCTCGATCGGCAGCGGCGATTCCCGCCGGCAACGGATTACCGCCGACCCGGTCGTTGCTGGCGGACTGATCTATACGCTTGATTCGGCGGCCACCGTCACCGCGGTGACGCCGCAGGGAGGAACCGTCTGGAGCACCGACCTCATCCCGACGGGTGAAAGCGCCGAACAGGCCACCGGCGGCGGGCTGGCCTATGATGGCGGCGTTCTCTATGTGTCTTCGGGTTTTGGCCGGCTGACCGCGCTGGATGCCAAGACGGGGGCTGTCCGCTGGCAGCAGCGGCTGAACGCCACCGGCAGTGGCACGCCAACGATTCGCGACGGGCTTCTGTATCTGGTGGCCGGGGATGACACCGGCTGGGCGATCCGGACAAAGGACGGGCGCATTGCCTGGCAGGTCGATGCGACACCCAGCGTCGGAAATGTTCTGGGCGCTCCGGCCCCTGCCATGACCTCGGACCTGGTGGTTTTTGCCTTTGGCTCCGGCGATATCACGTCCAGCTTCCGCAGGGGCGGGATCGTGCGGTGGAACGCTTCCATCGCCGGTGGCCGCCAGGGTCGCGCCGTCGCCCAGATCGGTGACGTGACCGGCGGGCCGGTGGTATCGGGCAACACGATCTATGTCGGCAACCACTCCGGACGCACCGTGGCCTTTCAGGCCGACTCGGGCGAGCGGATATGGACCGCCAGCGAAGGCGCGCTTGGCCCGGTCTGGCCCGTGGGTGACAGCATCTTCATGGTCAGCGACCGCAATCAGCTGTTGCGTGTGAACGCCTCGAACGGGTCGACCATCTGGGCGCGCGATCTTCCCGGCTTTGTCAAGGACAAGCCTCGCAAGCGCGGCGCGGTCTATGCCCATTACGGCCCGATCATGGCGGGCGGCAAGGTCATCATCGCCTCGGGCGATGGATATCTGCGCTTCTACAATCCCGCAGACGGCGTCATGACCAGCCGCATCGAACTGCCGGGCGGGGCGTCCACCGCGCCCGTCGTGGCGGGGCAGACGCTCTATGTCGTGTCGACCAAGGGCCAATTGCACGCTTTCCGTTGACGGCCAGACGCGTTATAGGGCGCGTCTGAGTCTTGAAAGTAAAGTGACATGTCCCTGACCCTCGCCATCGTGGGGCGCCCGAATGTGGGCAAATCCACCCTGTTCAACCGCCTGGTCGGCAAACGGCTGGCGCTGGTCGACGACCAGCCGGGCGTCACGCGCGACCTGCGCGAGGGCGAGGCGCGCCTGGGCGATCTGCGCTTTACCGTGATCGACACGGCGGGGCTTGAGGATGCCACCGACGACAGCCTGCAGGGCCGCATGCGCCGCCTGACCGAGCGCGCGGTGGACATGGCCGATGTCTGCCTGTTCCTGATCGACGCCCGTGCCGGGGTCACACCGGTGGACGAGATCTTTGCCGACATCCTGCGAAAGCGCTGCGATCATGTCATTCTAGCGGCCAACAAGGCCGAAGGTGCGGCGGCGGATGCGGGCGTGCTCGAATCTTACGGTCTGGGGCTGGGCGAACCGATCCGCCTGTCGGGCGAGCATGGCGAGGGCATGACCGACCTTTACACGCACCTCATGCCGCTGGCCGATGCGATGGCCGAGAAGGCCGCCGAGGACGCGCCGGAAACCGACGTGGATCTGGACGAGGACGATGCGGAAGACGGCGCAGTTCCGGCAATCACCGCGTCCAAACCGCTGCAGGTGGCCGTGGTGGGCCGCCCCAATGCGGGTAAATCCACCCTGATCAACAAGATTCTCGGCGAAGACCGCCTGCTGACCGGACCCGAGGCCGGGATCACCCGCGACGCGATTTCCCTGCGCACCGACTGGAACGGCACCCCGATGCGGATCTTCGATACCGCCGGTATGCGCAAAAAGGCGAAAGTGCAGGAAAAGCTGGAAAAGCTTTCCGTTTCTGACGGCCTGCGCGCGGTCAAATTTGCCGAGGTGGTGGTGGTTCTGCTCGACGCGGCAATCCCCTTCGAACAACAGGATCTGCGCATTGCCGATTTGGCAGAACGCGAAGGACGCGCCGTCGTTGTGGCCGTCAACAAATGGGATGTCGAGGACCACAAGCAGGACAAGCTGCGCGAGCTGAAAGAGGCGTTCGAGCTTCTGCTGCCGCAACTGCGCGGCGCGCCGCTGATCACCGTGTCGGCAAAGACCGGCAGGGGCCTTGATCGCCTGCACGACGCCATCCTGCGCGCCCATGACGTCTGGAACCGCCGGGTGCCGACAGCGGCACTGAACCGTTGGCTGACCGGCATGCTGGAACAGCACCCGCCGCCAGCGCCGCAGGGCAAGCGGATCAAGCTGCGCTACATGACCCAGGCCAAGACCCGCCCGCCCGGTTTCGTGGTGATGTGCTCGCACCCCGACAAGATGCCGGAAAGCTATACGCGTTATCTGGTCAACGGGTTGCGGGCCGATTTCGACATGCCCGGCACCCCGATCCGTCTGACCCTGCGCGGGCAGGGGGACAAGAACCCCTATAAGGGACGGCGCAAGAAAAACGCCGGTGCGCTGGCCAAGCACCTCAATCGCAAGGCGTAACTGCGCCAATTCGCAGCATTTTCACCTCAGACACGTGACAACGCTCGACCTATGGCGTTAGCATGAATGCGCGCACAAGATTCTGCGCGCGGCTTGCATCCCTGCAGGCCGCACCCATTTTTGAACACAGTTTGGGCCAGCCATCGTGGGGAGCGTACGGCATGGATCTGAGAAGTTACACACGTCAATACGCGGTGCAGGACAACCGCCGTGCCGGGTTCAGCTATTTCGGCACATTCGCGGTCTATTTCACCGCGCTCGCGCTGGCGATCCGGTACGTGGATCATTGGGTCATCATGATCCCCGCAGGCATCGTCTTTGCCTTCTGCGCCGTGCGCCTCTATGTGCTGCAACACGATTGCGGCCACCATTCCCTGTTCAAGACACGCGGGCAAAACGAACTGGCCGGCCATGTGCTGTCGCCCTTCACCTTTGCTCCTTTCGAGGTGATGAAGCAGAACCACAACCTGCATCACGTAGGCGTCGGCAACCTGGAACACCGTGAAACCGGTGAGATCCACACCATGACCCTGCGGGAATGGAACGCGGCGGACTGGAAGACGCGCCTGTTCTACCGGCTCTACCGCAACCCGTTCTTCCTGGTGCCGATCGGGGCGCTGTTCACCTATTTCATCCGCTATCGCTGGCCCAAGAACACCACCCGGTTCGGTGTCCGGGGCGTGGTGCTGCACAACCTGTCGATCGTGGCGATGCTGGGCCTGCTGTATCTGGCCACAGGCAAAACCGGCGTTCTGCTGTGGCTGGCCTTTTCCTTCCTCGGCGGCATGCTCGGGGTGTTCCTTGTCTATCTGCAGCACAATTTCGAGGACACGTACTGGGATCGCCGCCCCGATCTCGACCCGCAACTGGCCGCGCTGCAAGGCTCGTCGGCGCTGGATTTCGGCTGGTGGTTCGATGCGTCGGTGGCCTGCATCACGCTGCACGACATCCACCACTTCAACGCGCGCATCCCCTCCTACCGGTTGCGCGCCTGCCACTACAACCTGCCACCCGAATACACCCCGCGCCGCATCAAGTTCCCCGAGGCGGTGGCGGCGCTGAATCTCAAGCTGTGGGACGAAGACGCAAAGCGCCTCGTGCCGTTCCCCGACAGCTCTTCGGCCGATCCGGTGGCGTCGGCCGGATAACCTGATAGATACATGTTGAAACGCGCGCCCCAGGCAACACAAGGAGCAGAAATGAGCCCGGTCACACTCGTACGCGGCATTGGCGCGGCACTGGCCAATGCCCTCAAGGACCACGGTATCGAAAACGTCTCGGCGCTCGCCAAGGCGACGCCCGAGCAACTGATCAAGGTGCCCGGCATCGGCAAGGCGCGCGCGCCCGTCCTGATCGCCGCGGCCCGCGAACTTGCCGTATCCGAACCCGCGGCGAAACCACTGGCGCGTGCCACGCGTAGTCGCAAACCGGCGGCAAGCAAGGCCAAAAGCCGCCGCCCGGCACCGGCCGCTGTCGTGGTCCTGAGCGAGGTTCAAAAGGCCGAGGCCGACCGTAAGGCAGCGCAGGAAGCGGCCGAGCTCGAAAAGATCGAGGCCAAGGCCCGCAAGAAAGCCAAGGCAAAGGCCAAGGCCGAAAAAGCCGCCCGGAAAAAGGCCGAGATGGAGGCAAAGTTCAAAAAGGCCAAGGACAAGATCAAGGCCAAGAAGGACAAAAAGAAAAAAGACAAGAAAAAGAAAGACAAGAAGGACAAGAAGGACAAGAAAAAGGGGAAGAAGTAACGCCTCCCCCTTGTCCCGTCGAAACCGGCCCCGCGATCCGCGGCGCCGGTTTTCTTATGCCAGCGTACCGTCCAGCTGCAGCGTCAGCTTGCCGCCCAGATAGGGGGCCAGAACCTCGGGAAGGGTGACGGTGCCATCCTCGTTCTGGCCGTTTTCCAGCACCGCGATCAGACAGCGCCCGACGGCCAGACCCGATCCGTTCAGCGTATGCACGAATTCCGGCTTGCCGCCGCCTTCGGGGCGAAAGCGCGCATTCATCCGGCGCGCCTGAAAATCGCCGCAGGTCGAGACCGAACTGATTTCGCGATAGGTGTCCTGCCCGGGCAGCCACGCCTCGATGTCATAGGTACGGCGCGCGCCGAACCCCATGTCGCCGGTGCACAGCACCACGGTGCGATAGGGAATGCCCAGCTTTTCCAGAATCCCCTCGGCGCAGCGCAGCATGCGCTTCTGTTCCTCTTCCGATTTGTCGGGATGCGTGACCGACACCATCTCGACCTTTTCGAACTGGTGCTGGCGCAGCATGCCGCGCGTGTCCTTGCCCGCCGATCCGGCCTCCGAGCGGAAGCACAGCGAATGCGCGGTATAGCGGCGCGGCAGATAGCTTTCCTCGACAATGCAATCACTGACGATATTGGTCAGTGACACTTCGGAGGTCGGGATCAGCCACCACCCCTCGCGGGTCTGATAGCTGTCTTCGCCGAATTTCGGCAACTGGCCGGTGCCCTGCATCATTTCCGACAGCACCAGAACCGGGCCGTTGACCTCGGTCAGGCCGTTTTCGTTGATATGCGTGTCCAGCATGAACTGCGCCAGCGCCCGGTGGATGCGTGCAACACCGCCCGACAGCAGCACAAAGCGCGCGCCCGAGAGTTTGGCGGCGGTTTCGAAATCCATGCCGTTCTGCACCGCTTCGATCTCGAAATGCTCCTTGGGCGCAAACCCCATTTCGCGCGGGGTGCCCCAGCGGTTGATCTCGACATTGTCGTTCTCGTCCGCTCCCTGCGGCACGTCGTCCGCCGGCAGGTTGGCGATACGCGACATCTGGTCGTTCAGCAGCGCGTCAAGGTCCTTGGCCTCGTTCTGCATCCGCGCGATCTCGGCCTTTTTCTCGGCCACCAGCGTGCGCAGCCGCGCGAATTCGGCCTCGTCCCCGCGCGCCTTGGCGGCACCCACGTCCTTGCTGGCCTTGTTCTGTTCGGCCTGCGCGGTCTCGGCCGCCAGGATCTTGGCGCGGCGCTCTTCATCAAGACGCAACAGGTCCGACGACACCGGCGCGTCCCCACGGCGCGCAAGAGCGGCGTCGAAGGCGGCGGGATTTTCGCGAATGGCGCGGATGTCGTGCATGGGTTTGGTTCCCTTGATGAATTGCGACTCGATACCCGCCTTATGCCTCAACTGACTGGCAGAGGGTAGGGTGGTTCATTCATCCCATGTCGAGGGGGCATTGGGATCGAAACCGATGGATTTTTGCCACCTGCGCCAAATGTTCTTAAGAGTTTCCCAGCCAGTTAAGTCTTTTGTCCAGTGCAGTTGCTCTTGCTCGGGTTCACGTTCAACGCTCCCGTCGCAAATAATATGGCTAAGTGTTTCATTGCTTAGTTTCAGTTCTCTTAAGTCAGCGTCACGAACCAGGCTGGCACTGACACGACAATTGAATAAAACGTTCTCTAGGCCGGAAGTCCTTCTGAAATAGCATCCGTCAAAAACGGAACCCTGAACAACAGCCCCATCTTCTTCTGACCGTGAACCAGCGGATCGACCGGGCGGTTATCTTCGGGCAGGGCGACAAAGACCACGAGAATGGCAAACAGGACCGCACCCGCGCCTGTCAATATCCAGAACAGTTCCGGCTCAATCGGTATCTCGGTCACGTGCTCGGCCTCACTCGCGTTTGGCGTGCATCATGAGCAGAAATCGGGCCGATGCCAAGACGCTGCAGGTGGCTGAAACCAAGGATATTCAAGTGTACAAAACGAACAAGTGGGGGTCGAAAACCGGTACAATTGGAACATTTCGCCGGTACAAGCCGAACTGCCCAAAGAAAAAGGCCGGGCGTTGCGGCCCGGCCTGAGTGTTCACTAATTCAAAACCGCCTCGATCCGGCTCACCCGGTGACGCGGCGGTTGCATGACGATGTCACCCGTCAAAAAATCGGCATAGTCGCAGGTCAATTCGACCCCTGCCGGGATGTCTTCCTTGGCCACGCCCCAGATCCCGCCCGAAAAATCCAGGTTGGGATACATCGAATGGTTCATGAACCGCCCTTCATCACTTTCCAGAATCAGGTATCCCGGACGATGGATATCGGGATAGCTGTAGCGTTCCAGAAACTCCCGGACATGCGGCTCGACATTGTCGAGCTTGGTTTCGGGGAACGTGATGTCAAGCATTCTGTCATGCCGCCAGACCTTGTCACCCCTGGCAATATCGTCATGACAAAACACGCCCAACCCTTCGATTTCGGAGGGGGCGAGGTAGCAGCGCACCATCATCATGCGCCTGTTCCTTCTACATGGAATGGCCGGGCCGCCTTCCGGGCCGGAAAGAGGGGGCAACCCCCGCGCTCGGCGGCTAGCGCGAGGAAATCCTAAGCGCCGAATCGCGGAAAAAAGCAACTGAAATTATCGTCCTGCCTTTGCGGCGCACCGGGTTCACGGCGGCATCAATCCTCCGCATCATCCCGCATGGCATGAAACCGCGCGATCACGGCGGTCCGCACCTCGTCGGGTTCTGCCTCCAGCGCATCGGTCAGGCGTCGCAATTCGCGGCGCGTCTGGTGCAAACGGTCGATGAGCGTCAGCACGACAGGAACGGTATTTGCCGGAACCGACATTTCCTTTCTCAGATCGCATAACAGGCGCAGGCGGGCGATATCAACCTCGTCGAAAACCGGGCCTGTCCTGCCCTGCGCCGGGCGCACCCAACCTTCGCGAACCCAGACCCGCAATTCCCGCAGGCTCAGGCGTTCGATGCGCTGAACAACGGCGCGTTCATCCAGTTTCATACCCGCCTCCGCATATCCTTGCGCGGGTCGAAGCCCGCGTGATCCCGCCAGCGCCTGGCCATGTCTTCCATCCCGGCGTCGATCCGGTCTGGCAGCATGATTCTCAGGCGCACATACTGATCCCCGGCCGCGCCTTTTGGCGGGGCAATCCCCTTGCCCTTCAACCGCAACCGGTGCCCCGACGATGCCCCTTTCGGGATCGACATCGACACCGTGCCCGAGATCGTCGGTACATCGACCTTTGCCCCCAGTACCGCCTCGTCAAAGGTGATCGGCAACTCCATCTCGATATCGCTGCCGTCTCGCGAAAACACCGGATGAGGCCGAACGCCGATGGTCACCAACGCATCCCCCGCCGGCCCCTGACCATAACCCGGCCCGCCCTTGCCGCGCAGGCGCAGGGTCTGACCGTCCCTGACACCTGCGGGAATCGAGAGTTCGATCTTTTTCCCGTCCGGCATGGTGACGCTGCTTTTTGCGCCCTGCGCGGCATCGAGGAAATCCACGTCGAGGTGATAACGTGTATCCGCACCCCGAGCATGGACCTCCTGCCGGAACCCCCCGCCGCTGCCCCGCGCGCGCCGCCCGAAGAGTTCAGAGAACAGGTCCGACATGTCCTCGTAGTCACCCGGCCCGCCGCCCGGATCGTAACGGCGCCCCGCATCCTGCCCGGCATAGTGGTGATAATACTGCCGTTCGGGCCGCTCCTGTCCGCTGGCGTCGATCTCGCCGGCATCGAAGCGTTTGCGCTTGTCGGGATCGCCCAACAGGTCATAGGCGGCAGAGACCGCCTGAAACTGCGCCTTCTTGTCCGGATCGTCGGGGTGAAGGTCGGGATGCAGGGATTTCGCGAGCTTGCGATAGGCTTTCTTTATTTCATCCTGCGTCGCTGTTTTTGTAACGCCAAGAATGGCATAGGGATCGTCGTTCATCTGTCACGACCTGTTCGTGGCTGTTGAATACCATTCGATATCAGCGCAGTCTCAGGACCGGGTCAACAACATGACGGTACGCGGAGAAAGCGCATTTTGTCGCCGCGCCAGCCTGTCCTGCGCGATCTTCAGTTTCAGATGCGCAACCGCCAGCCTTTGCAGCGCCTTTTCCCGGTCGTCATACAGCCTTCGAATGCGCGATCCCGGGTTGCCGATCATCCAGCGGCTTCGACCGATGGTTTCCGGAACCAACGCCGAAGCTTCGCGCAACCCGGCCTTCCAGGCGGTATCGGCAGTGTCATAGGAACGGGCGGCCCGGAACAGAACACGACGCCGCGTATTCAGATATGGATGCATTGCAATGCCCTCGACAAGCCCCGGCGCGGATGGCCAGCCACCCTTGAGCCGGAGGAGATACGCGTCACCTGTTGCAAGCCTAATTCCGTCTCGGACGGAACGTCAACAGTTGGCAAGGACGGATTGGTTGAGGGGCGCTGCCCCTTTTGCCCTGCGGGCAATTCACCCCGGGGTATTTGAGACCAGAAAGAAGCGGCAGGAAGGGAATGAGAGCTTGTCATCGCAGGTGGAAACGGGTTTGTTTCGGCCAGTTTTCCTTGTTGGGGCAAAACTTGCTGGCTGTCCCGGGCCTCGCTTCGATTTCTCCAGACCGGAAAAGTGTCGTCATCCTGTCCGCCGCCATGCCGATATTCGGCGTCTGCACTGTGCTGGCGCAGGAGCAGGGGCAGGAGGGCATCGCCTCGGTCGCCCTGCTGGCGGCAACCTTCCTGGCCTTTGTCACGCTCTCGGCCGTGTTGCTGTGGCTGAGTTGAGGGTCGACGCGGATGCCGCCGGGCGGCAACGCCAAAGTTTCTCTGGCGCAAGCGCTCCTTCGCCGCTTGCACCTTGCCGCGTCAACGCATAGGTTCCCGGCAAATTTGCGGGGTTGACCCCGCCTCGTCAAAACAAAGGAATATCCCATGGATGGTGGCGCAATTGCCCAGTTTCTCCCGCTGATCCTGATTTTCGGCATCATGTACTTCCTGCTGATCCGTCCGCAGCAGAAAAAGATGAAGACCCATCAGGCCATGGTCGATGCGCTGCGCCGGGGTGATCAGGTGGTCACGCAAGGCGGCCTCATCGGTAAGGTTGCCAAGGTCAAGGAAGACGGCGAAATCGAGGTCGAGATTGCCGAAGGCGTCAAGGTGCGGGTGGTCAAGGCGACTATCGCGCAGGTTCTGAACAAGACCGAACCGGCGAAATAACTTCGTTCCGCAATTCCTTGAAAAGGCAGGGTAATGCTGCAAATTGATACCTGGAAGCGGGTTCTGATCTGGTCGGTCTGCGTGATCGGCCTGCTGTTGGCCCTGCCAAATGCGTTCTATACCCGCGTCGAGCAATCGAACGACGCGCGGACCGCCATCGAACTGGGCAACGATACGCCCGAGATGCAGGCCGTCGCGGGTCGGTGGCCAGGCTGGATGCCGTCGTCTCTGGTCAATCTGGGCCTCGACCTGCGCGGCGGTGCGCATCTGCTGGCCGAGGTTCAGGTCGGTGATGTCTACGAATCCCGGATGGAGGCGATGTGGCCCGAAATCCGCGACGCGCTGCGCGACGAACGCGCGACGGTCGGCACCATCCGCAAGCAGCCCTCGGCCCCGGACGAGATTCGCATCCGGATCAGCCAGCCCGAAGGCATTTCCCGCGCCCTCGAAACAGTCCGCGGCCTGTCGCGCCCGATCCAGACCCTGACAGGAGCGGGGGCGTCGGATATCGACGTGCGCGCCGACGGCGATGTCATCGTGGTTCAGCTGTCCGAGGCTGAAAAACTGGCCTCTGACGATCGCACCGTTCGGCAGGCGCTGGAAATCGTGCGCCGCCGGATCGACGAGGTCGGCACCCGCGAGCCCACCATCCAGCGCCAGGGCGCCGATCGCATCCTGATTCAGGTGCCCGGCATCGGCAGCGCATCCGAGTTGAAAGACATCATCGGAACGACCGCACAGCTGACATTCAACCCGGTCGTCTCGCGCGGCACCGATCCCGACGCCCAACCGGGAATAGGCGAAAAAGTCATCCCGTCGATCGACGAAGAGGGTGTCTATTACATCATCGAATCCGCCCCCGTCGTCACCGGTGAGGAACTGGTCGATGCGCAGCCCTCGTTCGATCAGAACGGGCGCCCTGCGGTAAATTTCCGCTTCAACACCTCGGGGGCGCGCAAATTCGGCGACTATACCCGCGACAATATCGGCGCCCCTTTCGCCATCGTTCTGGATAACGAGGTGATCTCGGCCCCGGTGATCCAAAGCCATATCCCCGGCGGCTCGGGCATCATCACCGGCCGCTTCACCGTCGAGGAAAGCACCAACCTGGCCGTGCTGCTGCGCGCCGGTGCGCTGCCTGCCGGTTTGGAATTCCTCGAAGAACGCACCATCGGCCCGGAACTGGGTCAGGACAGCATCGATGCGGGCAAGGTGGCGACCATCGTGGCCTTCGTTGCCGTGCTGGGCTTCATGGCGCTCAGCTATGGTCTGTTCGGCATCTTCGCCAATATCGCCCTGCTGATCAACGTGGGCCTGATCTTTGGCCTCTTGTCGCTGATCGGCGCCACGCTGACGCTGCCAGGCATCGCCGGGATCGTACTGACAGTCGGTATGGCGGTGGACGCCAACGTGCTGATCTTTGAACGCATCCGCGAGGAACTGAGAACCGCCAAGGGACCCGCTCGCGCGATCGAGCTCGGCTATGAAAAGGCCCTATCGGCCATTCTTGACGCCAACATCACCACCTTCATCACGGCGGTGATCCTGTTCGCCATCGGCAGCGGCCCCGTTCGCGGCTTTGCCATCACTCTGGGCCTCGGCCTGATCACATCCGTCTTCACCGCGATCTTCGTGACCCGTGTTATGATCGTGATGTGGTTCGAACGCCGCCGCCCGAAAACGATCGAGGTCTGACATGCGTATGAGACTTGTTCCCGACGAAACCTCGTTCGATTTCTTCAAGCGCTGGAAATTGTGGCTGGGCATTTCTGCCCTGATGGTCGTGGTGGGCTTTGCTTCGTTCATGATACAGGGGCTGAATTTCGGCATCGATTTCCGTGGTGGCACCACGATCCGAACCCAAAGCACCCAACCGGTTGACGTGGGCCTCTATCGCGATGCGGTCTCGCCACTGGGATTGGGCGATGTGACCATCACCGAAATCTTCGACCCGACCTTCGGCGAGGATGAAAACGTCGCCATGATCCGCATTCAGGCCCAGGACGAGGCCGAGGCGGTCTCGACCGAAACCATCGCCGCCGTCGAAAGCGCCCTCAGCCAGGCCGCGCCCGACATCCAGTTCGTGTCGGTGGAATCGGTCGGTCCGAAAGTGTCGGGCGAATTGATCAAGTCGGCGGTCATCGCCGTCGCCCTCGCCATCGGCGCGGTGCTGATCTATGTCTGGATGCGCTTCGAATGGCAGTTTGCCATCGGCGCGGTGGCCGCGCTGGTACACGACGTCATCCTGACCATCGGCATCTTTTCCGAACTTCAGATCCGGTTCGACCTCGCGATCATCGCGGCCCTTCTGACGATTGTCGGTTACTCGCTGAACGACACGGTGGTGATTTTCGACCGCGTACGCGAAAACCTGCGCAAATACAAGAAGATGGACCTCAAGGAGGTGCTGAACATCTCGATCAACGAAACCCTCAGCCGCACGGTGATGACCTCGCTGACGACGCTGCTGGCGCTGGTCTCGCTTTACGTGCTGGGCGGCGACGTGATCCGCGGCTTCGTCTTCGCGATGATCTGGGGCGTGATCGTGGGAACCTATTCCACCGTGTTCGTCGCCTCGACCATCCTGTTGTGGCTGGGCGTCAAACGCGACTGGTCCAAGCCCTCGAACACCTCGGGCAACCAGTTCGCCAATATCGACGCCTGATGCGCCTGAACGAGGTCACATATACCGATGCCAAACCGGTCGATGGCTATGGCCCCGGCTTCTTCCGCATCGGCGGGGAATTGTTCGCAGGGGCCGTCCTGACCGGCCCCGCCGGAACCGGCCCGTGGGGCGGGTATGATGACATAGATCCGTTGCTGAATCTTGCCGACCGGATCGACGTGCTCTTCATCGGCACCGGTGCCGAGATGGCGCACATCCCGGCCCCTTTGCGCACCACGCTCGAAGCGGCGGGTATCGGGGTAGAGCCGATGAATTCCCCCGCCGCCTGCCGCACTTACAACGTGCTTCTGTCCGAGGGCCGGCGCATCGCCCTGGCGATGATCCCTGTCTGACCTGCGCCCTTCATCTGTTGACAAATACTCCGGAGAGCGCGAGGGGCTGGTCCCTCGCTCCGGTCCCTGCGGCAAAAGCGGCCTTTTGCCGTCGCGTCCAATGGGATAAGCGGACCCCATGACACTTTCCGTTTCCGATCTGGCCATCACGCGTGGCGGCGTGACCGTTCTCGAAGGGCTGAGCTTCAGGCTCGAGCCCGGCAAGGCGCTGATCCTGCGCGGCCCCAACGGCATCGGCAAGACGACCCTGCTGCGCACGCTGGCGGGGCTGCAACCGGCGCGCGCGGGCGCCATCTCGGGGGCCGAGGATCGCATCGCCTATGCCGCGCATTCCGACGGGCTGAAACCGACGCTGAGCGTGGCCGAGAACCTGCGGTTCTGGGCCTCGGTCTTTGGCGCTGCGGATATTCAAACCGCGCTCGACGCCTTTGACCTGAACGATCTGGCCGACCGGCATGCAGGCAATCTTTCGGCGGGGCAGAAACGGCGGCTCGGCCTGTCGCGGCTGCTGGTCACCGGACGCCCGATCTGGATGTTGGACGAACCCACCGTGTCGCTCGATCGCAATGCGGTGGCGATGTTCGCCGACGCGGTGCGGGCGCATCTGGGGCAGGGCGGTTCGGCCCTGATCGCCACCCATATCGACCTTGGGCTTGACGGCGACGTGCTCGACGTGGGGCCTTACAAGGCCAAACCGAAACCCATCGACGACTTCGACGGAGGTTTCCTGTGATCGCCCTGCTCAAGCGCGACCTGACGCTGGCGCTGCGCGCGGGCGGAGGCTTTGGCCTCGGCCTGGCGTTCTTCCTGATCGTCACGGTG
>NZ_JBXWSF010000065.1:0-23657 GCF_059613285.1 Ruegeria sp. BHSB058
ATTGAAAAACGGATTTGACCACGAAACCTGGACTAAATTCCGGAACCTAGCGGCCGAGTTGGTAGAGCGCATGTACGCACATATCCAAAAGGAAGAAATGGCATTGGTGCCGGCATTGGAAGACCTACTGGATCAAGAAACAGACATGGAATTGTCCACCGCATATGCCGCGAAACGATGAGGAGCGCATACATGCAAATACAAGGCGCAACAGCGCAACCTAGTGTGCGCCCCCTTTCTCCTGGTGATCTGGAAAAGGTCATTGCAATTGACATGGCGGCATCAGGGTCGCCGCGGCGCGGATATTTCGAAAAGCGGCTTCTGGCCGCAACCGAAAAGCCAGGGGACTATGCCTTTGTTGGCGTGTTTGCTGGCAACAAGCTTGCGGGATTTGCTTTTGCCAAACTCGGCAAAGGTGAATTCGGAAAAAGCGACGTGAGTGCCTCGTTGGATGCTATTGGTGTGGACGGAGATCATGGACTTCAGGGGGTCGGACACAAACTGTTGGACGAAGTCGAAAGGATTCTTCGTCGCAAAGGCGTAACCGAGTTGAGCAGCCAAGTGGACTGGAACCAATGGCCCTTGCTCAGCTTCTTTGCGCATTCCGGTTTCAAAATGGCCCCGAGTTTGGTTTTGACACGCATCGCAAGGGAAATGCCGCACAAATTGGCAGATGATCCGGCGGAAAACCCGTTGGAACTCGACTACAGTTCACCCGACGGTGATTCTGAAAATGCATTGTCCCGCGACTTAGTTCCGGTTCGCAGCATGACGGCATCCGATTTGCCCAAGATCATTTCCATTGACGCAGAAAGCACCGGTTATTCACGGAGCGAGTACTTCTCCCGAAAGCAAGACGAAAACCTCAATCACAGCGGTATCAGAGTGTCGTTGGTGGCGGAACAAGATGGATTTCTGGTCGGTTTCATCATGGCGCGCGTGGATTATGGCGAATTCGGTCGCACCAGTGCCGAGGCTGTAATGGACACGATCGGTGTTGACGGAGGATTTCGAAGGCAGGGTATCGGACAGTTTCTGATGGCCAAACTAATAGCTAACCTCAAAGCATTGCAGGTAGAAACGGTTCGCACCGAAGTTGGTTGGAACGAGTCTGCACTCATCGGATTTTTCAGCTCCGTCGGTTTCAGACCTTCGCAACGGATCTCCCTCACTAAACCTCTTTAGCGGTCCGCAGAACGGATATCAGTTCTGTGGAACCAAAACCGGAACGCAATTGCGTTCCGGTACTGTGTCGTATATTGATCTGCCAAAATCGGACTAATGCAGAGCTTCGTACTTGGCCTGCAATTCCTCGCGAGATTCTTCCCAATCCGGGTTTTGCACAATGCAATCCTCCGGGCAGACCAGCTTGCATTGCGGTTCATCCTCTTCGCCGACGCATTCGGTGCATTTCATCGGATCGATGGTGTAATAGGGTTCCGCAGCCGAAATTGCTTCGTTGGGGCAAACCGGCTCGCAAGCATCGCAGGCAGTGCAAGGGTCAACAATCATCAGTGCCATGTGTAATTCTCCTCCTGTTTGAGTCTCAGGATGCCCTAAGCATCTGGCCACTATTTAAGAGCTTTTCATACCGGAAAGCCCCCCAAAGCGCTGCTCCAATGGCGCCGGCATAGATTGAGTCAGGATGGTTCACCACCTCGGCGTCGACGCCCTTCATTTTTGCAAGCTGCTCGCGCATCGCCTGACAAAGCCCTTCATCCTGCGCAAGACCACCAGTCATCATGATCAAATCGCTCTTGACACCAATAGACTTCAGCAACCGCGCCAAACGGCTGGCCATCGACAGGTGAATTCCCTTGAGTATGTTTGGCGCAGTAATGCCACGCGACACCATGTTAATCACATCGGTTTCCGCCAGCACTGCGCAGATCGAAGATACTTCTTCGGGATCGTCCGCCTGCATCGACAGATTACCGATCTCGTCTTGGGCAATCCCAAGGTAGCGGGCGATATTCTCCAGAAACTGCCCGGACCCTGACGCGCATTGGCTTGTCATCTTGTAGTTCGTGACCTTACCCGCCGCGTCGGTAATCATGGCCCGACCATGCAGAGCGCCACAATCGAGGATCGCGATGGACTTCGGGTTCAGAAACCGTGCGCCGCGGGCATGTGAGGTCATGGAATAAAAGTGACCAGTATGATAGGGAATTGTCTCTCCCTCTCCAGTAGTTGCAATGTAATCGAGATCGGTTTCCAAAACTCCTGCGTCTTCGAGTGTTTGGACGAATGCCTCGCGGGAAAGCTGAATGGGATCCCGCTGGCGGATCCTGAGCGTGCAGCGCGACAACCATTCTTCCCTACCATCTTCCACCCGAAAGATTGCCGCCTTTACGGCTCCCGTTCCTACGTCAATTCCAGCAGTCAGTGTCATGCTTCCACCCCTTCCGTGCGGCCCTCGGCAGCGCGCCTGGCAAATTCGGCGGCGCCAAGCGCACCAGTGTAAATAGAGTCCGGGTTGATGTTGATTGTCACGTCACCGTAGTTTTCCGCTATCAGCTTTTTCAGCTCGCGCACGGCGGCCTCGTTTTTGGCCACGCCACCAGTGAAGGTCATCTGATCGGACACGCCGCCCGATCGAGACAAAATCGAGACCGCACGCAAGATGATGGCGCGGTGAAGACCGGCAAGAATATCCTCGCGTTTCTCACCCAGCGCCAAGCGGTCACGGAGTTCCGCACCGGCGAAGACGGTGCAGGTTGAATTGATCCGGGCAGGCTTGCCGGATTTCATCGCCAACGGGCCAAGTTCGTGCAGTCCCATGTTCATCTCGTCCGCGATGTATCCAAGGTACCGGCCACACCCCGCCGCACAGCGATCGTTCATCTGGAAGTTTTCGACAATCCCTCTTTCATCAACTTGAATGCCCTTGGTGTCTTGCCCGCCAATATCCAGAACAGTACGGGTTTTGGGGTACATCATGTGCGCGCCCAGCCCATGGCAAAGGATCTCGGAACGGATGTGTTCCTTGGAAAACGGCAAGGTCACGCGACCGTAGCCTGTACCTACCAGATAAATTTCCTCCAATTGAATTCCCAGCGCGTGCTCCGCCTTTTGGCCAAGCTCGCTTGAAAGTCCTGTCTCTTGCTTAGCTACTCTCGCCAATGCGCTCTTGAACTTCTGGTTCAGGTTTCCCGAAGGCGGGCGGTTTTCCACCGCAATAATTGATTTGTCGTAGATATTGAGCAGAACATCATAAGGGATACCCGCGTCGCGCCCGACCTCTTCGGCAACGGCCAGATAACGGGAACCGGCAATGTCGCGAAAGAAATCCGATTTGCGTTCTGCATCCGGTGCATACATGGCCGGTGCTTCCGTGCGAAGGCGCTTGAAGACCTCGGCCAAGGCCGCTTTCACCTCTGTGCCAGTTTTTTCGAAACGCTCTCCCCGTACCAGACGCGTGCATGTTTCTTCCAGATCCCCGAGCTGCTCAATGAACTGCTCGAGCCGGAACGAACGCTCCAGCGCCGAAAGGAAACTCTCGACCTCATCGTCGAGCTTGTCGGCTCCGCCGAACTCCTGCCGGAACAGAGTAAAACGCGCGTCGATCTTGGCTTCTTCGGTAGCTACCTTGCAGGCCGTTTCGTAATTTGATCGAGAGTTGGTAATACCACGCCCCAAAACGCGCTCTTGGTCGTCCAACAGCACCGCCTTGGTTGTGGTGGAGCCCAGGTCGATTCCCACGAAGGTTTTCATGCCGCCACTCCTTTCCCGGTGCGTTTTTGTTCAACCATCTGGAAGTAGCTTTCGAGGCGGTTCTTCACATTGGCAGCCGAGAAGTACCGTGGGTCGACGAGGTCAGTTTCGATAAAGGCGGCCGGCTTCCCGGTGCGCTTTTCGACCTCACGCATGATCAGTAATTGACCTGCCGAAAAGCTGTTGCAGCTTTTGATCGAGTTGATCAGCAACCCGTCTGCTTCGTATTCGTTGATATAGTTCACCAACATGTCGATGCGCATCGGCAGACTGCGGTTCGTATAGACGCCCAGGCAGTATTCAGCGAGGGACTCCAGTGGGTTGCTGGGATCGTGGCGGAAACCGAAATCATATGTGCCACCGACCTTGGTGTAAGACGATGCCACAACGGTTGCACCTTCTTCGTAAAACATTTTCCAAAATTGTCGGAATGAAGTGTAATTGGGTGGGCCTTCGACAACGAGGCGGTACTTTTCCTCTCCCATGTCGCCATCCGGTGTTACCGGCCCTTTGCCTGCCGCGACACGGGCATCTACTTCCTGACGCAGAAAGCGGTAATACTCGATGGCATCGTCGGTGCCACGAAACGCGCCGAAGATCGGGCCAATGTAGTAGATACCGCCGAAATAGGCATCGATTGGCGAGGGCTTGTTCTTTGCGCTTTGCAGAACATGCACAAGATCGTCTTCGGCTTTGGCCGATTTCCCTAAATACTCTCTCAGCCGATCGATGTCGAACCTGACGCCTGAAACCTGTTCCAGAGTTGGTATCACATCCTCTTTGAACTGCTTGACCATATAATCGATCATGTTCTTCGTAATCTTGCCGTCCGCCATGTAGGGGGTTTGCAGGAATATGGTCGGGCACTTGTACTGTTCGCGAAGCAGTTCGAACCATTTCAGGAAGGTGAAACACCCGGTGTAGGACAACAGCAAGACGTCCGGGTTTGGCAATTGCTTTCCGTTTGGACCGATATTTCCCTTCATCATCATGCCGATATCAGACTTTACATAGGTACAAACATCCTCGGAATGCCCTGCCCGTTCAGCCTCCATGATATAGCCGCCACTTTGCTTGCGCAGTCCACTTTGGATCGCATTGACCTCCGGCAGATTGTTAACCAAGTCAAAGCACATGAGCAGCTCGTTCAAATTGCCCGGCACGAATGTCGACGCAACCTTTTCACCGGTTTGCGGAGCGTTAGTAAGCCTGTCGTAGTGCTTGGCCATCATCTCCTTCTGCTTGATCATCGAGGCGTCCTTGAGAACGTCCTGGGACGGGGTCTGGGCAACGGGAGGTTTCATGCTGCGCTCCACAATTTGATTGAATCCACAAATGTTCCGGCCTGCTCGCGGATGGGCTGCATCTGGCCGGAATTCTCTGCATACTTGAAAGCGATGTAGGGGATACCGGCGTTTTTCAGCACGTTTTGAAGAATTGGCCGGTCAAGCAGCGCCGGATCGCAGAAGCTCGTGGACGCAAAAATCACGCCCTCCGCACCCGTCTTGTGCACTGCGCGAACAAGGAATTGTCCTTTCTCGGCCTGGTTTGGCTCGTATTTTGCAGCAGTCGATATGGAGCGGTGCAAGAAAGCCTGCGACAGGTTGTGAACCGGATCACCCTTGGTCGGGACATCCCCTGTCAGCCAGCGACTGACCAGCACAAAATCGTCGTCCACTATGTAGCAGCCCGACATTTCAAGGGACTTGATGAGGTTCAGTGGCGGCTGTTCACAGAACATACCGGTCAGGATTACCCGGCTGTTGTCCTTGAGCGGTCGTTCTTCCTTATCGGCAGCGGCAATATAATCGAGTACCAATCGTGTGTGTTCTTCAACCGGCAGGGTCAAGCCTGCACGGATCACAAGATAGGCCTCGAATGCCGGGGCTTTCCACGGCTGCGAAGCCCGCAAAGCATAAAGATCGTCGATGGCCCGTCTGTTTTCATTGTAAACTTCTATCGAGTAGCGAATGTCATCATCAGTGATCTTTCGGCCAGCCATGTGTTCCAGATCATGCAAAAACTCTCGCATCTCGTTGGTATAGAACACGCCTCCGACCGCGTCCTGATAGGTCTGAGGTACGTCGAAGTATTTGGAATAGACATGCGGAAACAGCGTCTTCCACATGCCTGAGAGATTGCGGATCACATCGCAGATCGATGGGAACAACATCCCATCAACAAAATCCAGCCGCCCCGATACACCAAGCTCAATCGTCGAGCGTGGGATGCGGCAGATATAGCTCTGATAGTAGGCATCACCGTGAATGACTTCCAGATTGTCACCACCCCCCATGATACCAAGAGGCAGCATGCCGGCGGCATGAATCAACTCACGCGGGACATAGATAGGCATGTAGCCGATAACCTTGCGGCCCGCTTCCGCATTCTTCCATTCGCGGGCGACCGTGAAATTCAGGTCGTCGTAGAGCGCCTGACAGCGCGCAACGATTTCGGATACGGTTGTTTCCGTCATCTGTTTTCCCACCTTGCTGTGCGTTTTGCCAGAAAGGCTTCGAGCCCTTCGACGGCATCACGCGTTGACATCAATTCATCCAGGTAAAGCGCTTCGACCTCATCCAACCGAGAAAGAACATCGCGGCAAAATCCAGCACGGGCGGCCCGGACAGCCATGCGTAGACTGCTGGTGCTCTTGGGTGTTAGATGCGTTTTCACATAGGCGACCACCGCTGCCTCAGGATCATGGGTAACCACATCGACCAAACCCATTTCTCCAGCTGCCGCACCACTCAACGAACGACCCGAATACAGCAGATCTTCGGCCTTGGCCTGACCAATGCGCCTCGGCAACAGGCAAGAGGCTGCCGGGGCAAACACACCAAGCATCATCTCAGGTTGACCGAGAGTGGCGTCCGGCGCGGCAAAGATCGTATGCCCTGCCATCGCCACCTCCAGCCCGCCCCCCAGGCACTGCCCCCGAACTGCAACGAGGATCGGCACCGGGTACTCCAGCATACGCCGAACCAGCGCGTGCAATGATCTCAACATTTGTACACAGCTTTCGGGAAGGTGCTCTTCCACGGACGCACCGAAGCTGAAATGTGGGCCTTCGGCCTCGACAAGCACAGCAACCAAGTCACGATTGTCCTGTTGAGCCGCCAAGGCTCTATCCAGTGCCGCGATCATTTTTGCATCGACAATATTGGCCTTGGGGCGGTTCAAACGGACCCGAAGAAGAGAACCGTCCAAGGCGAACATCTCACCGACAACCGCGCTGTTTTCTGCAACAACAGCGCTCATTTGCGCACCCCCGGTATCATGCTGTCGATATAGTCGGGCGTGAATTTGGCGCCATCGGCCAGTTCTCTGCGCAGTTGAACGAAATCCACTTCTCGCCCGACTTCACGATTGCCTTCATTGAATGCGCGAAAACCTAAGTTGGCTTCGGACATCATGTTCAGACCAAGCCAAGCGCGCGCGTTTTCCTTGTTCATATTCCAGGCGTTGAGCTTGGGTTTGCGAAGCTCTTCGACGGACTTGGTGGTACAGCCTGGGAAGGTCAGCAGCAATTTCCCGCAAAGCTCGTCAACCTTTCTATCCAACTCGCCCAGATCCACCTCGCCTTTGCTCATCAACGCCTTGCCTTCAGCCAGCGCTTCACCTGTTTTGGGCTTGCCATGCATAATACGACCCCATTCGTCAGTCACCATCCTGGTTTCCACCAAGGGGTTTGGCACGAACTTGCCATCAACCCTCAAAGCCGGGGCAATATCGGAGAGGATTCCCAGCCTCATTGCCTCATGCGCAGAGAAGCTTTCGCACAGTACGCCCGAATTCATCGCCATCTCGCAACCGATCATCAGAGGCAGAAAGTCAGTCGAACCACCAATCGCGGCGCTACCGTGTTTCGGCCCGGCCTGCCCGAACCGTGCAAGGTCGGAGGCAACCGAGAAATCACATGCCATGCCAATTTCTTGCCCGCCGCCGATACGCATCCCGTTCACGCGACATACTACTGGCTTGTCGCAGCCGAGAATGGCTGACACCATGTCGTTGAACAAACGCATGTATTGCCGATACTCTTCAGGCCGCCCGGCATAGTATTCGGCGTATTCCTTAGTGTTTCCTCCGGTGCAGAACGCCTTGTCGCCCGCCGCGGTGAAAACGACCGCATTCACGTCGCGCATGTTGGATGCTGCCCGGAACGCAAGGATCACAGACTTGACCATATCGGTCGTGTACGAGTTGTACTGGGCCGGGTTGTTCAGAATGATCCATGCGTTGTAGAGGCCGTCAGCGACCGTGCCGTCCGGCAGTTTGGCAGGACGCTTCTCAAAGATCACTTTGTCGGTTATTCCCTCGCGCGTGACGTCCGAAACCAAATCGTGCGAAACAAAATCAAACGTGGCATAGTTCATGACTAATCTCCTTTACATCTCGGGCACGAGGATTTGACGCCGGGTGACCTTCCCATCGTGGACGGCTTTGAATACATCGTTGATTTCGCTCAGCGACCGCTGCTCAACAAACGGCATCAACTTGACCTTGCCGCTCATCACGAGTTCCAACGCGCCTGGATACAATTCTGGTGGGCACCCCCAGTTGCCGAGAAGACGAGCATGGAACGCCATCAGGTTCGATAGGCGCACCTCGAGTTTGTCCATGGTGAAACCCACCACGCACATTGTCCCACCATGATTCAGCAAGCTGAATGCCACAGCTTGACCTGCAGCTGTCCCCGAGCATTCCATAATGATCCACTCGGTTGGCCTCAGTGCATTTTTTGCTGCAAATTCCTGGATCGTCTTCTTGAGACTTCGCACATCATATTCGCGGGCGTTCAGGGTCAACTTAGCGCCGTGTTCGCTGACTGCTTCCAGCTTTTCAGTCACGACGTCAATTGCGACCACTGTGGCACCGAGTGCATTGGCCACCTGGACGGCATAGCCGCCGACGCCGCCAACGCCATTCACAATCACAAGGTCGCCTTCGGATACCCCGGCCTGTACCGCTGCCTGATATGGTGTCGTCAAAGCATCAGCAACTACCGAAACATCCGCCAGACCCAGCCCTATGGCACTCAACCTGTCGAGGTCCACCGGACACAACCCCCGAGCGGGAACGACGATGTGGCTAGCAAACCCGCCCTGAATATCATTGCCAGGCATTTTTTGCGCCCTGCAGATAGTGCCCTTGCCTCGGCGGCACAAATCGCACTCGCCGCAAGGAATGACAGCTGGCACGATTACGGTTTCGCCAACCCAATGCTCCGCCCCCTCGCCGGCATCGACAACAGTTCCGCTGATCTCGTGCCCCAGGGCCAGAGGCAAATCGTGATTGGTGCGCACCCCATCATAGAAATAACCCAGATCGGTGTGACACACCCCACATCCCGACACTTCGACCAAAACTTCGCCAGCATCTGGTTTTGCGAGATCGAACTGGACTTTCTCCAGCGGTTCTCCCGGCGAAATCATCATCCAGCGAGTTGGCATCCTGATCCTCCTGTACTCGATCCACGCAATTTGTTGACAGCGCTTATGATCTTTAATACTGTAAATTGGTACCTTATTACCGATTTTAGGTCAACCAAGAATATCGCCACTCCGGAACGCAGATAGGACCGATAATGAATGTGCCCTCTGTAAATGCGAGAAACATATCCTTTGCAATTGTCGGCAGCGGAGGTGCCGGCGCCATAACTGCCGGAGCCATCTTGCTGGAAGCTGCCGGCAAGGCAGGCTGGTATGGGTTGTTGAACCGTTCGGTCGGACCGCAAATTCGCGGCGGTGAGGCGGCAGCACTCGTGCGGCTCTCGACCGAACCTGCCGCCTGCATGTCAAAACAGTTCGATATCCTCGTTGCCATCGATTGGAAAAATGCTGATCGTTTCATCAGCGCCATGCCGGTGGCGACCGGTGGATTGGTGATCTGTGATCCTGCGGCCGGAGAACCACCCAAGGCCGTGCGCGAGACAGATTGCACTATCCTGCAGTGCCCAATCGGTGAGCTTGCAAAATCGCTACCCGGCGGGCGTGAGAACATGGTCTCGGTCGGTCTTGTTTCGGAATTGATCGGCCTGCCATTGGATGAAGTGTTGAAAGTCGTTTCATCAAGGCTTGGCAGCAAGGGAGAGATTGCGATTGAAGACGGTGGTGCCTGCATTCAATTGGGGATCGAGAGCGCGAAGCAGTTCGGCCGGAAGCTTTCGCTGGCCAAACCGAGGAATAATACAACTGACCGCTGGCTGATCACAGGAAACGAAGCAGTTGGTCTCGGTGCTCTTCGCGGCGGAATTCGCTTTGCTGCGGCTTACCCGATCACACCAGCGACCGAAGTCTTGGAGTATCTTGCCCCAGCTCTCGCTTCAATTGGAGGCACTCTGGTACAGGCCGAAGACGAACTGGCGTCTATCAACATGATCATCGGGGCCTCTTTCGGTGGTCTTCCGTCGATCACCGCCACTTCTGGACCAGGACTTTCACTGATGATGGAAAGCCTGGGCCTGGCAGCAGCGTCCGAAACTCCGATCGTCGTCGTCGATGTCATGCGGGTCGGACCCTCGACCGGTATTGCCACCAAGTCGGAACAATCAGATCTCAATATTGCCGTCTACGGCTTTCACGGTGACGCGGATCATGTGGTCGTTGCCCCGCTCAGCGTCGCGGATTGCCTCTTTACCTCGCAGTGGGCGGTCCATATTGCAGAAACACTGCAGTCGCCAGTTATAGTGTTGTCGGACCAATCCATCGGGCAGTCACGGGTACTGATCGAAAAACCGGCAGAGGTCAGTTTTTTGACCCGTCGAAAGATATTCTCAGAGACAGAGCGTATCTTCAGACGCTACGCGGTGACCGCTGACGGAGTTTCCCCTATGTCAATTCCGGGTCAATCGGGTGGTCAGTACACAGCTGATGGGTTGACGCATACCGAACGCGGCGCTCCTTCTTCGGCAAGACTCGATCAGCAGCAACAGATGGAGAAGCGCCGAAACAAGATCGAAGGTTTTGACTATGGCGACTTTTGGGGCGTTACCGAGGGTGACAGCAGCGCCACTACTGTAGTCCTGACTTGGGGATCGCTGACCGGCGCGGCGCGCGAAGCTGTCGATGCATTAACCGAAAAAGAGATTCCCGTTCGGCTGGTTGCTCTGCGGCAGATATCGCCCTTTCCGGTCAATGCTCTGGAAAAGGCTCTGCAGGGGGCGAAACGCGTCCTGTTTGTGGAGCAGAGTTTCTCGGGTCAGTTTTATCGTCACGTAAGGGCGCATATTGATCTGAAGTTCGACGTAAAGAAGCTAAACCGCGAGGGGCCGTATACCATCGGCCCCGACGAAATTGTTACCCGAATTCAGGAATGGAATGCACAATGAACGCGCCCTGTTTCAAAGCGAGCGACTACAAATCAGACATCAATCCGATCTGGTGCCCCGGCTGTGGCGATTTTCATGTTCTGATGTCCATCACCAAGGCATTGGCTAAACTCGGGCGACCGCCAGAAGAAATCGCCGTCATATCCGGGATCGGCTGTTCTTCGCGGATTCCGGCCTATACCAACTGCTATGGTTTTCACGGGGTTCACGGCCGCTCGCTAGCGGTTGCTGCGGGCCTCAAGGTTGCGCGCCCCGACCTGACCGTGATGGCGATGAGTGGAGACGGCGATGGATTCTCGATTGGCGGCAATCATTTCCTGCATGCGTGCCGTCGCAACGTGGATATGACCTATGTCGTCATGGACAACCGTGTTTACGGCATGACCAAGGGGCAGCCATCGCCGACGACCGAACCTGACTGGGACAGCGCGTTGTCTCCCGGGGGCACCGGCCTGTCACCCTTCCATCCATTGGTAATCGCGCTGGCCTCGGGCGCGAATTTCGTCGCCCGTGAGTTTTCTGGCGACATTAAGGCCTGCACGCAAACCATCGTCGCGGCGATCAACCATCCCGGATTCTCATTTGTCGAAATCCTCAGCCCTTGCGTGACCTTCCGGCCGGATGAGCGGAAATGGAAAAAACAGGTCCATGTTGCCAGCGTCCCCGAAACCGACGACCCGGCCCGTGCAGCCCGGCGCATCATGACTGACGACGGCATGAATACCGGCATTCTTTACCGGGGCAGGCGCAGGCCCTATTTTGCGAGCGCTTCAAACAAGGAACACGACCTTTCCCGGCTAGAGAAGGCTTTCGAGATCTGACTTCCGAGAATGACGGAAAACCGGAATCACATTTTTTGTGGCTCCAGTTTTGTTGTTAACGGAAACCATCGAATAGTGTTCAGCGCATATCCAGAACTCGTATAGCCTTGCCCTCCGATCTTGGAATTTCTCCCGGCTTCATCACGGTTACGTCGCAACTTACGCCGATGGTCGATTTAATGTGATGCCGGACCTCCGCTGATTTCCGTTCCCTTGATTGTGGGTCTTGTGAAAAAGCGGGCGATACTTCGACTTCAAGTTTCATCGCGTCAAGCGGACCATCCTTGTACAACTTGATCTGATAATGTGGCGCTAGACCATCAAAGCCCAAAAGCACAGCCTCCACCTGTGATGGATAGACGTTTACGCCCCGTATGATCATCATGTCGTCATTTCGGCCATCCACCCGCAAAATTCGTACATGCGTCCGCCCACAAGCACAGGGTTCGTCGCTTAGCCGGGTGATGTCACGGGTACGGTAACGGATCATCGGCATCGCTTCCTTGGTCAAGGTCGTGATCACCAATTCACCGGTTTCTCCCAATGGCAACGGCTCTTCTGTTTCAGGGTCGATAATCTCGAACAGGAAGTGATCCTCCCATCCGTGAAGGCCATTGCGCTCAATATCGCACTCACAGGCGACACCCGGCCCCATGATCTCTGACAGACCGTAGATATCGACCGCCTTGATGCCCAGGCGCATATCCAGTTCCGCGCGCAATTCGTTGGTCCAGGGTTCAGCGCCAAACAATCCGCGTTGAACAGGCAGGGTGGCGACATCGACCCCCATTTTCTCGGCAACTTCAGCAATATTCAGCGCATAGGAAGGTGTCGAACACAGGACGCGCGCGCCAAAGTCTCGGAGCAATGTTACTTGCCGTTCCGTACCGCCACCCGACACCGGTACGACCACACACCCCAACCGTTCAGCGCCATAGTGAGCGCCCAAGCCGCCCGTGAAAAGGCCATAACCATATGCGTTATGCACCAGATCACCCGGACGAATGCCCGCCGCCGCCATTGAACGCGCCATCAAGTCCGACCAACGGTTCAGGTCTCCGGAGGAATATCCCACTACGGTTGGCTGACCCGTGGTACCAGAGGACGCATGAATGCGCGCCATCTTTTCCAAGGGCATGGAAAACAATTTGAACGGGTAGTTGTTCCGCAGATCGGTTTTCACCGTAAATGGAAAATTCCGGATGTCTTTTAGCTTCTTGATATCTGCGGGTGTGACGCCGGCCTTGTCGAATGTCTCGCGGTAGTGGGGCACAGTAGTAAATGCGCGCTCCAGCGTCCAACGCAGGCGTTCCAATTGCATTTCGGAAATTCTGCTGCGCGACAATGTCTCTGCCGGTCGGTCGAACATGAAGCCCGGGTCATTTTGGTTTAGTGTCAACATGTTGACGTTCCTCCCTGAACCACGACCTGCTCCGGCCTTCCGGATCAGGCTTTTTGCCAACCCGGTTGGATGCCGGGGCTGCTCTTGCCCGCACCTCGTGCCGGCATCTTGTTGATCGCGTAACCTTGGGTGAATGCCGCCCTAGTAATGAGGGCAAATTTGAAGGCCCAACCGGTTGCGGCCGCGCCGAGACCTGCCAAAGCGAGCACCGGTCCTTGCGCCAAAGGGACAGCAACAGACGAAAGCGCCAGCCCCGCGAACAGAGCCTGCGGAAGGGCAGACAGCCCAGCCCCCACCTCGTCGAGGGCCTTGAACGCTCCGACCGGGGCTCCACTTCTACCAAGTTTGGCCCGATACCGGCGCCAAGCGGCAAAGCGTGTTCCGACCAGCATCAGAAGCGCTATTGCAACGCCGCTGTGAACTTCCGGTGTTGTCTCGAAGGCAAGTAGCAGAACCGTGAAAACTCCGATACCTTCAGCCAACCCGGACGCCAGGATCAGTGGTTCGACGGCAGGGTGACGCCAAGCTGGAATTCCTTTCGCGGCGCGCAGGATGCGGGCCTGGCAATAGAGAAAGAAAAGCCCACTTATGGCCGCCAATACCCCAAGAGCCGGCGAACCCAAGAGCCATGACAGCCCACCAAATCCAAAGAATGGCACCGCTGCCATCGCCTCGCGGGTCATCCAGCTTGTCCGAGCATTAAGAAACACGTTCAAGAACCGCCACGGTCGACCAATCTCGAACCATATGGACAGCAGACCGATCGCAACCATGAGCATTGCGGCAATGATTGCGGGCCAAAGCAGCGATCCAAACAACCCCGCAACCATTGCTGCAGCAAACAGTCCGGTTCCGGCTCCACCGCATATGAAATTTACGGCCGCGCGCCAGTCCCAGTATGTCTGCAACTTCGGAGACACCGAAGCCAGCCCTACTGGTTCTGCCACCATCGACACGTCATCCGGCAAGCAGACCTCGCTGATGTCGCCATCGTACAGGTAGTATATATTGGGGCCGTTCCCGAGGTATTCGTGCATCCGGAAATGCCGATTGGTGCGCAGAAGCATCGAGACATTGCTTTCCGGCTCGTCCAGATCGCCCATTTGCAATGCACCAGAGATACAGGACGCCACACATGCGGGCGTCGCTTCCATATCTACACCAGGAACCAATCCAGCGGCGAGCCCAGCATCAATGCGGTCGACGCAAAACGTGCATTTCTGCGATACACCCAGCCGAGACAGGTCCTCGCGCTTGGTTTCGTGTCGCATCGGTTTTCCACCATAAGCCGAGGTCGGCTTGTCAACACGGAAACGGGCCTGATACGGGCAGGCCACCGCGCAAAACGCACAGCCGATACACAGATCATAGTCAATCGTAACTATGCCATCTTCACGCTTTCGCGTTGCTGTCGATGGACAGGCGTCCAGACAAGACGGGCTTTTGCAGTGCATGCACCCAACTGGCAGAAATGCCCTGTGGACCTCCGGATATTCGCCGGTTTCGAAATCCAGAACCTTGCGCCATTGTACACCCGGCGCGGTTGCGTTTTCGTGCTTGCAAGCCGATGTGCAGGTCTGACAGCCGACACAGCGATTGAGGTCAGCGACTATGGTCCAGGTTGTCATCTTCCCGCCCTCGCGACATCATTCTCCACTTTTTTGACTGCCACCCGAACAAGATCGGCACCCGAACCAGTCGCATCTGTCAGATCCAGCGACATCGGAACCAAGCCGTTCATGCTGGGTGTTTTCAGATCTTTTGCAAAAGGCGTTTTCCAATGATCGAACTGACCTATCATGAGCAGCGTGTCGGGACGAATTCCATTGCGCAGTATTACCGCGCCATTCGTACTGCCCACCGGCGAGTACACTTCGACCCGGTCGCCCTCGGACAGTCCCAATCTTGCGGCTGCCTGCGGGTTCATGACCACACCGCCGTGGCCCGCTACATTGGATGCGACCTCGTGGATCATCTGGATGCCGACATTTCCGCCCCAGGAATACTGCATTGACCGCGTCGAAAGCAGCCAGAACGGATAATCACCGATTTTGACACTGTATTGCGCCTCGATCGCCCGCTCCCATATGTTCTGGAGGTCTTGGAAATGAGGCAACGCTTCGTATTCTTTCAGTTGCCGGTCCCACCAGGTAATGCCCATTTCGTGCAATCTGGTGCTCAGTTCTTGTCCAATGCGTAACAAGCGCTCCTGATAGGGCAGTTCGAACCTCAGGCCCTTCTCCACCATCGCAGGATAAAGGTACCAGCGCTCCTTGGCGAAAGGTACGGTGCGGAAACCATGCTTGCGATAGTAGTCCAAGCCTTGACTTTCAGCCCCGTCCGTAAGCTCTGCACTGGCAGCGCGACAGGCCTTGTCCCAAATGTCCTCAACAGAATGTTCGTCAGTGGAATCTAGCGAAAAGTCATAGTTCTGACCGAACAACCGAACCCCGGCGGCGCCCTTGTTGATGGCACTGTTGTATTCTTCAAGCAGTCCCGTGCCTTTTGCCAGTTGAGTTGCAATCCACGTAAAATCCCGCGCCTCTCCCATTGGTTTCGATGCCGGACTGCGAAGCGCAAAGCCCTGATGCTCCCAAAACTGCTCAACGTATTTCGAGCCCCCGATCCGTATCAACTGCAATCCTTCAAGGTCGGTGCATTCCGGCAATAACACATCGGCCATGTGGTTGGTTTCGTCATTTGTGTAAGCAAAACAGACGGTAAACGGGAATTTCGCGATCACATCGCCGATAGCGGCGGTGTCCCAAAAGGAAATGACCGGGTTGGTCCGATAAACAAACCACACATCCGGGAGTGTTGGCGTCGGTAGATGCTCGAATCCCTGCATTTGCGCCATCCATGCCAAATGCGTCGGCCCGAGCGCCTGTGACCATGGAGAATTCGCGGCCAGCGGAATAAGCGTACTGTGCGCATGGCGTGATCCTGAGTTTTCAAGGAACTCACCTTTGCGGGTCGGATTCATCGGGTAATTCATGAACCCGTCCGGACCGGGAACGACGCTGGACCATCTGTTGTCCGCCGGGCGGTTCAACCGAACCGTGGTTCCCAAGGTGCCGCCAGGCACTTCCAGACCACCAATCAGAACTGCCATCAACGTACGGGCCCAGGCGCATTCATATCCGCCCCATCCGTTGCTAACGGTTTTGCCTAACGAGATCGCAACAGGCCGGAACGGCATCATTCGCCCATCGATCTCGATCGTTTCACCTACATGGGCGTGCGCAAGATAATCCAACGCTGTTTTGCGGATCGTCGCAGCTGACACATCGCAAATTTCAGCTGCCCATTCTGGGCTGTAGGGTTTGATATGATCGGCGAGAAGGGAAAAGGCAGTCTTGCAGGTCACATCGTCATGCAACCACTTTTTGTCATCCGGTCCGATTTCCAGGCCGGAGATCACAAATTCTCCGTCCAACGCCGGATCAGTATCCTGAGTATCAAACACAACTGCGCGCTTCGATCTGACATCCCAAATTAGGGGCTTTTGAGTTTCTGGGTCTCGGAGATAAAATCCGTTTGGCGCCACCAGATAGGGTGAGGAGGTGCGTTCTTTCAGGAAAGGTACATCCAACTGATGCCGCTCAACCTCGTGTAGTAACACGTGCAGTAGCGCGAACATAAAGGCCGGATCCGTTTTTGGGCGAATTGGCACCCATTCTGCGGAGCAAGCGCCAGTAACTGAAAGATGCGGTTCGACCTGAACTCGTTTGACGCCGCGGTCCCGGGCATCCGCATGACGGCGGACGCCGCAGACCCCGCCTGAGGCCTCGACATTGGCACCAAAAGAAATGATCATCTCGACCAACGGCGTATCCGGGGACACTGTGAACGCCCTGTGCCAGAACTCACCGTATAAGTGCTCAGAATGATAACATTTGACGCCTTGTCCACTGCCAAAGCTCATGTCGATGGGTCCCCACGCCTTTAGAAATGCCGGGAAGGTGCCCATGTAGACAGTGGAGGTTCCGCCTCCGCCAAAACTGGCTGCCACTCGGGGGAAACCGCTTTCATCCTTGAGGCCCTTTTCCCGGGCTTCGTTAAGCTTGCCGCAGATCAGTTTCAGCGCCTCTTCCCAAGTAGCCGGCAGAAAACCTGGGTCTTGATCCCTGCCCTTTCTAGGATTGGTGCGGATCATCGGGGTCCGAATTCGATTGGGGTTGTTGGTCTTCTGGATCAATCCAAAGGCCTTTACGCAGACCTTGCCTTGGGCAGGGTGTACCAAAGCCGCCTCTCCGTTCGGCCGAACTTGGACTGGTACGCCGTCCATGACGTCAACTTTCATCAGGTCTGGCCCGGCAACACACTGATAGCAATAAGATGGAACGCTTTCGGTCACCGATCTCGATGAAATACTCATGGCTCGAATTCCTCAACTCTCCGTCAGAGCGGCAGTTTTCCGGCGGAGCTTTTCCCGGGTCATGTTTACGTCTACGATGAAGCGTTCATGGCGGCCTTTACATATGCTGTCGATTGAGTCCGCCGCGCTGATGTCAAAGACAACTCTTCGCCCATCAATTTCGGTGACGGTGACGGTGATCGTCGCCTCCATACCCAGCAACGTGGGTGAGGTATGAGCAATCGAGACAACGGTACCGACGGAATCTTGCCCCGCAGGCACATGCTCGACGATCAGATCCCGACAGATATCCTCGATATCGCGCACCAGAGAGGGTGTCGCATAGACTCGACAGTCTTCTCCCATGAAGTCTACGGTTCGGGCTTGATCCACTTTTATTGACCTGCGGGTTGATGTCCCGATGTTGAGATCCTGCGACATTGGAATGGCACCTCCTGTTATAATTGTATTTTGGTACCAGCTTACCTATTTTTAAATCAAACTCCAATAGTATTTGTCGGCACCCATACGAAACACCCTGGTCACGTAACTCATAGGGAAGTTCACCGTGCAAATTCAATGCGGTATCCCGAACCAGAATCTGAAACCAGCGACCGTGCCGCTCATCTATGTGGTATAATGATGATCACCTTGGAGTAGGCGTTCGACCGTCAAGGACCCTAAAGTTCCTATCCTGCTCGAAGAGAGGGCGGAGGGTATTGCCGCAGTCGGCTCAGGACAGTTTAGCGGAAGTTCCGCAAGTGTTTGGATCCGGTAACAACCAATTACACCGCCAAAATGACACCACAATAAGTGAAGAAAATGGAAGGGCCTCGGATGATCGTTTGAATCGCGGAGAAATGCCCCTGCAAACTACCACATTCTGGTTGAGAGCAGGCCCAATCCGCAAAGCAGATGCATGCTGACCCCATTTAGCTCGCTTACGATGACCTTTGCGGGTGCGTGGTACTCAGTTCGGCGCAGAGTGGAATAGAAAAGGGGGGGCCGCCAAGGCCGGTCAAAGTTTTCGAGATTAGTCGTCTCCCAAACCTTCAAACAAGGCCGTTGATATATAGCGCTCCGACGCGCTTGGGAGCACGGTGACCAAAGTTTTACCCACCATGTCATCCCTTGTTGCAACTCGCAGAGCGCAAGCTAGAGCAGCTCCCGACGATATACCTGCCGGAATTCCTTCAAGCCGGGCAGCACGTCGGGCGGTATTCATTGCATCGTCATTGCTGGCCAAAAGGACTTCATCGATCAATGCCATGTCGAGAATATCGGGTACGAATCCTGCTCCGATACCCTGAATCATGTGAGGTGAGTGTGTTCCTCCTGACAAAACCTGGCTGAGCTCGGGCTCGACCGCCATGATCCTTATTTCAGGTTTGCGTTCTTTGAGGACTTGTCCGACGCCAGTCAACGTGCCGCCAGTTCCGACGCCCATGACTACCACGTCCACTTTACCACCAGTATCCGCCCAAATCTCTTCAGCGGTTGTGCGGCGATGTATGGCTGGATTGGCTGGATTGCCGAATTGCCATGGCATGACTGCGCCTTCGGTTTCGGCAATGATCTCATTGGCCTTCTCTATAGCGCCGTTGATCCCTTTTTCACGAGGGGTCAACACCAGTTCCGCGCCGAAGAACTTCATGAGCTTACGACGCTCGATCGAAAAACTGTCGGGCATTGTCAGGATGCAACGATACCCTTTTGCGGCGCAAGCAAAGGCGAGCCCGATACCGGTGTTACCCGAAGTTGGCTCAACAATAACACTACCGGGCCTTATGGTGCCGTCTTGTTCCATCTCCTCAAGCATAGCAACAGCGATGCGGTCTTTGACGCTGGAAATCGGATTGAAACATTCCAACTTGACCAACACATCGGCTCGACAGCCGGCTTCCTCGGCCAAACGGCCGAGTCGCACCAAAGGTGTGTTACCGATCGTTTCAAGAATCGAGTCGTAAATACGACCACGACCAGGTTTGTCGAGTTTGATGGTGGCGGGTTTAGCATCCATTTCCTGTCTCCTCGCAATGCGCCGGTCGAGTTTCCCAACGACCATAAACAGATCGCACCATGAGTCTAGCAAGGACGTTAGCTTAAGATTCCGCGTCTCTGAGGCGGCACCGGCACACAAAATTTGCCGAAAGTATTACGAAAATATTATATGCATCTTGAAGCAGCTTCCTGTAGCTGCTTCCGAAACGTGCATCGGGCGACAAACCGTAGGTCCTGAAGAAACGAACAATGGTAAAGATTCCAGCGATTGACATCGGCAAGACTGCGTCAACGGCGACAATCGTGTGCAATGCCATACGCAAAGCGATCATTGAAGGCGCCTTGAAAGATGGCGAGCCGTTGCGGCAGGATGAAATTGCCAAGTTGTTCAACACCAGCCGTATACCAGTGCGCGAGGCGTTGACCATGCTGGAGCAACAAGGTCTGGTCAAAACCGAACGTTATCGTGGTGCGGTCGTGGCCGGAATGTCGCTGGATGAGGCAGGCGAGATTTTCGACTTTCGAGCATTGCTGGAACCCGAAATCATTCGCAAAGCCGTTCCAAACATGTCAGAAAATATCTTGGAAGAAGCACAGTCTTTTCTAACCCTTTCAAACCAGACAACAGATGCGATGGAATATGGTGACCTAAACAGGCGCTTTCACGCGACTTTATATGAACCGAGCGGCCTGCCCTACCACTTGAGCGTTATCAGTAACTCGATGGACAGAATCGATCGTTTTCTCAGGGCGCAGATGGTACTTAGCGATGGGTTTTCGAGAGCGGCGCGCGAACATCAGGCAATCCTGGATGCCTGTCAACGTGGCGACTCGAAGGCGGCGGGTGAGTTGACGGCCGCGCATATACTCGGCGCCAAGCATTCTCTGGTTCAGCAGCTCAGGAACTTCACCAAAAGCTGACCATTGCTTTTACAATGGATGGAAACAGGCCACTTGATGCGCATTGCCCTCCATCTGCGGTGCTTGGGCGCGGCACTCATCAGTCGCCTTCCAACAGCGCGGTGCAAATGCACAACCGGGAGGAACATTCATTGGGGACGGCAATTCACCCTCCAACTTGATCCGGTCTTTCTTTGCCTCCGGATCCGCACGCGGGGTGGTTGAAAGAAGCGCCTTGGAATAAGGATGCCTGGGTGCGGCAAACAGATTCTCTTTGCTGGCTTTCTCCACGGCACGGCCCAAATACATGACGATCACATCGTCGGCGAAATGTTTTACCACCGACAGATCATGCGAGATGAACAGATAAGCCAAATTAAGTCGTTCTTGCAATTCCACCAGAAGGTTTAGGATTTGGCTCTGAATAGATACATCCAAAGCCGAGACAGGTTCATCCAGTACCAGAATGCGTGGATCCAGCATCAATGCGCGAGCAATGGCGATGCGCTGTCGCTGCCCACCGGAAAACATATGCGGAAAGCGGTCGAAATGTTCTGGGCGCAGCCCGACCAGATCCATCATCTCCCGTGCCTTCGCCTCTCGATCCCGAGCGGAAATGTCGGGGCGATTGATAACCAGCGGCTCCATCAGGATAGTTCCGATTCTCTGGCGCGGGTTGAGCGAACCGTAGGGGTTCTGAAACACTATCTGAACGGTTTCGCGCAACCCTGACCAAACGGCAGGGGTCACTTCCTTCCCGTCGATAGCCAGGCGGCCCGAGGAAGGCTCCTCGATCATGGTGACAAGTCGAGCCAGAGTGGACTTTCCGCAACCGGATTCACCCACAACAGCCAGTGTCTTACCTGCCTCGAGTTCGAAATCAACTCCGGCCAGTGCCCGGACTATCTTGGCCTTCGCGAAAAAGCCCTCCTTGACTTCATAGAACCGTGCAAGCCCTTCTGCTTTGACGATTGGCGCGGTCATCAGGCTGTCTCCTTCTGGCCAGTTAGAGCATAGTGACACAGGGCTTGACCGAATTCAGCTCGATCTGGGCTAGGCGGTACAGTGTTGCATTTTTCGTCGGCATAGCGGCAGCGGGGTGCAAAAAGACATCCCTTTGGCCGGTCAAACTGACCGGGCACCACGCCGGGGATCGAGGGCAAGAGCTTTGAAGTTGCCCGCTCTGGAAGCGCTGCCAGAAGCGCCGCAGTATAGGGGTGATATGGGTGGCGAAACAGGTCGCGGACTGGCTGCTCCTCAACCTTCTGCCCAGCATATTGAACCTGCACCCTCTCCGCCGTTTCGGCAACTACACCCATGTCATGAGTGATCAGAACCAACCCCATGCCTGTCTCCTCCCGAAGCGACACCAGAAGGTCAAGTATTTGCGCTTGAATTGTTACATCAAGCGCAGTTGTCGGCTCGTCTGCAATCAGCAGCTTGGGGCGACAGGCGATCGCCATGGCGATCATCACGCGTTGGTTCATGCCGCCCGACATCTGATGCGGAAACACGTTCAGCCGACTTTCAGGTGCCGGAATTCCAACCTGGTCGAACAACTCGATCGCGCGTTGCTTGCAGGCCTTGCGGTCCAGACCCAAATGAATTCGCAATGCCTCTTTGATCTGGAAACCCACGGTAAAGCAGGGGTTGAGTGATGACATCGGCTCCTGAAAAATCATAGCCAGATCTTTACCGATAATCTTGCGACGGTTTCGGGCAGAAAGCCCGCGCAAATCAAGACCTTCAAAAGACATTTCGTCGGCGGTGATCGTTGCGGTCCAGGGCAGAAGCCCCATCAGAGCAAGCATCGAAACCGATTTGCCCGAACCGCTTTCGCCGACGATAGCCAGAATTTCTCCCTTGTCGAGCGTCAGGTCAACACCGTCCACCGCCCGGAACTGGCCCGAAGAAGTGGCAAAATCGACGGATAGATTGCGGATGCGCAACAGGCTCATGTCATCAGCTCCGCTTCAGTTTCGGGTCAAGTGCGTCGCGAAGGCCGTCACCCATAAGATTGATGGCGAGTACGGTCACGAGAATGGCAAGGCCGGGGAATGTTACGACCCACCATGCGCGTAGAATGAATTCACGTGCCTCAGCCAGCATCGTTCCCCATTCCGGTGTAGGTGGCTGCGCACCCATCCCAAGAAATCCCAGAGCCGCAGCGTCTAGAATCGCAGTCGAGAACGAAAGCGCCGCCTGTACTATGATTGGAGCCAAGCAGTTGGGCAGCACGGTTATGAACATCAGACGCGGTAAACCAGCGCCCGCTACTTGCGCGGATGTCACATAGTCTTTTTGCCGCTCTGACATGGCTTGCGCGCGGGTCAAGCGCACATAATGCGGAAGCAAAACGATCGCGATAGCAATCATGGCGTTCGTTAGCGACGGACCAAGGATTGCAACCAGAACCAGGGCCAGCAACAGCGACGGGAAGGCTAGGATGATATCCATGATCCGCATGATCAATGTGTCAACGAATTTGGGCGCAAAGCCCGAGAGCAAACCAACAATGATTCCGCCCGAAGCTGCTATGGTTACAACCACGATGCCGACAAAAAACGAGTAGCGCGACCCGGCGATAAGGCGCGAGAGGATATCTCGCCCTAGCGGGTCAGTGCCCAGAACAAACTCCCAGCTTCCGCCTTCAGCCCAGACGGGAGGTTGCAAGATGTGTTCGCGAAACTGTTCCGTCGGATCGTAAGGCGCAAGCCATGGCGCCAGAGCCGCACACAAAACAAAGGCGGTAAAAAACCAAAGACCGATGACTGCCCCGCGATTTTCGCGGAAATAGTACCAGAACTCGCGCACGGCATTTGGGCGTTCCGGGCTGGTAGTCGGTGACTGAATTGTCTGAATCGCCATTACCGCTTCCTAATCTTGGGGTTGATCACACCGTACAGCACATCAACGATTAGATTTACGATCATTACGATCACTGCGATCAACAACAATCCGCCCTGCACCACGGGATAGTCGCGGCGTGAAATACTGTCGACCATCCACTTGCCGATACCCGGCCAGCTAAAGATTGTTTCGGTCAAAATGGCGCCGGCCAATAGCGTTCCGACCGAAAGGCCGATCACCGTGATGACCGGGATCAGTGCGTTGCGCAGCGCATGGAGA
>NZ_JBXWSF010000066.1:0-23357 GCF_059613285.1 Ruegeria sp. BHSB058
GGGTGTGACCTCGGCCAACCTTGACGAGATGACTGCCGGAACTGACAATCCGGAAATCAACCGCCTGCTGGGTACCGAAGGCACCTTGGGCGAAATGCTGGGTCTGGATGCCGAATGGGCCAAACGCGCAATTGCGGTTGCCGGAAACTATGGCGAAATCTTTGCCCAGAACATCGGTGAAAGCACTCCGATCGGTCTGGCGCGTGGTCTGAACGACCAGTGGACCAAAGGCGGTCTGCTGTACTCGCCGCCGTTCCGTTAAGTGTCACGCTGAAAGGGCGCAGGACAACCTGCGCCCTTTTTGCACCCATAAAAAACAACAGACCCGGCGATGGGGAGCAGGGAAGAACCCTGCCCGACAAAAAAACCGGGATGTCACGGGGATTACATAGGTCATGACGACTCTCACTGACCCGCCAAAGGAGCAGTTTCGGCTGTCCATGCTCCTTTACGATACGCGGTACCGTTCTGCGACAATCCAAGTTATCGCGCTGATCGGTTTCATGCTTTTGGCAGCCTGGATCATTTCCAATACTATCAACAACTTGGCAGAGCTGGGAAAACCGGTCGAATTCGGCTTCTTCGCGGAACCGGCCAGCTATGACATCAATCAACGCCTACTGGACTACACTTCGCGCGACACACACCTAAGGGCGGCTTTTGTCGGTTTGCTCAACACACTGGTCGTAGCGGTATTGGGGTGTATCACCGCGACCGTACTGGGGGTGATCATTGGCGTTCTGCGCCTGTCCCATAACTGGATCGTTGCACGCTTGATGACAGTTTATGTCGAGATGTTCCGCAACGTCCCAGTACTGTTGTGGATCGTTTTCATCATGGCGGTCCTGATCGAAACACTTCCATCGCCGCGAGCCTTCCGTGGAGAGAATCCCGAGGCCACGATGATGCTTAGCGACAGCGTGGCGGTTACCAACCGCGGTGTGTATGTCCCAGATTTCCTGTTTTCCAACAGTTTGGGAGATGTCCATCTGTTTGGTGAATCCAGCCTCCGGTTTGATGTCAGCCTCGATCTGATCGCGGTTCTCATCGTTCTTGGCGCTGGTTTTTGGGTTTCAAACTGGCTCAAGCATCGCGCAGACCGCATTCAGGAGGCCACCGGCGACCGTCCGGTGACATGGTGGCAGCGACTAGGCGTAGTTCTAGTGCCGCTGGCAATCCTTTTGTATCTGCTGGGATTTCATCTGGGGTATCCCGAACTCAAGGGCTTCAACTTCATGGGTGGGACACACCTGCGGAACTCGCTGATCGCCCTGTGGCTGGCGCTGTCGCTCTATACGGCCGCGTTCATTGCAGAGATCGTGCGAGCAGGCATCATGGCCATATCCAAGGGCCAAACCGAGGCCGCAGCCGCGCTGGGTCTGCGTTCAAACAAGATCATGAGCCTGGTAATCCTGCCGCAGGCATTGCGGGTGATTATCCCTCCGCTGATCTCGAATTATCTCAACCTCACCAAGAACTCGTCGTTGGCGATCGCCGTGGGCTACATGGACATCACCGGGACGCTGGGCGGCATCACAATGAACCAGACTGGACGTGAACTGGAATGCGTTCTGCTGTTGATGCTGGTGTACCTGACCATTTCGCTGAGCATTTCGGCGGTTATGAACTGGTACAACGAATCCGTAAAGTTGAAGGAGCGTTGAGATGTCTGACATAGGTTTTGTCCGAACTGAAATGCTCCCCGAAAAGGAGCCACCCGCGTCTGAAGTAGGCGCCCTCGGCTGGATGCGCCACAACCTGTTTTCTAACTGGTTCAACTCGATCCTGACCATTTTGGCGATCTTCTTCGTCTATAAGATCCTTGCAGGGCTGGTTCCGTGGATTCTCTCTCCGACTTGGGATGCTGGTTCGTTGTCGGAGTGTCGGGAAATCCTGCATAGTCTGGGCCGTGAAGGTCATTACGCCGGCGCGTGCTGGGGTGTGATCCATGAGCGTTGGATCCAGTTGATCTTTGGCTTCTACCCGGCAGAGCTGTATTGGCGTCCAATTGCGACTTTTGTCCTGTTGGGGGTGGCTTTGGCGCCGGTTCTGTTTGCCGACAAGGTGCCGTCGAAACTGCTGATCTTCACAGCGCTTTACCCGTTCATCTTCCCCTGGCTTTTGTGGGGTGGAACGATCTGGGGGCCTCTGGCGGCCCTGCTTGGGTTCGTTATCGGTTGGTTCGTCTATACCGCCGTTAGCAAGGCGACCAGCAATCTACTGGGCATCATCCTGGGGGTGTTGGCGGCCGTGATCTGGTGGGTCGTCGTTTCCGGGTATTTTGTCGAAACAATGAACTCGATTGCTGCAATTGGCATTGAGCCCGTGGAAAGCCGCAAATTCGGGGGCTTCATGTTGTCGATCACCATCGGCGTTGTAGCCATTGGTTGTTCGTTGCCGCTGGGCATTGTTCTGGCGTTGGGCCGTCAATCTGATCTGATGATCGTCAAATACCTGTGTGTGGGCTTTATCGAGTTCATCCGGGGCGTGCCTCTGATCACGTTGTTGTTCGTGGCATCGACACTGTTGAACCTGTTCCTACCGCCGGGGACGAATTTCGACATCATCTTGCGTGTGCTGATCATGGTGACACTGTTCGCCTCGGCCTATATGGCCGAAGTGATCCGGGGTGGTCTCGCTGCCCTGCCGCGTGGCCAGTATGAAGGCGCGGATTCGCTTGGCCTCAACTATTGGCAGGCGCAGCGTCTGATCATCATGCCTCAGGCACTCAAGATCTCGATCCCGGGTATCGTTTCGACTTTCATCGGGGTGTTCAAGGACACCACGCTGGTTTCGATCATCGGACTTCTGGACCCTCTGGGCCTCAGCACCGCAACACGCGCGACGACTGAATGGAATGGCATCGTATGGGAACTTTATGGCTTCATCGCCTTGATGTTCTTTGTCTTCTGCTTCTCCATGTCCCGCTATTCCATGTATCTGGAGCGCAAGCTCCACACTGGCCATCGCTAAGGAGGGCCCAATGTCTCAACTTGCTGTAGATCGTGAAATCGACCGTTCAAAGATGACGGTCAGCGACGAGGTCGCTATCGAGATCACCAATATGAACAAGTGGTACGGGTCCTTTCACGTGCTGCGCGACATCAATCTGACGGTCAATCAGGGCGAACGTATCGTCATCGCGGGTCCGTCAGGGTCCGGGAAATCCACCCTGATCCGATGCCTGAACGCGCTGGAAGAACACCAGCAGGGCAAGATCGTGGTGGACGGAACGGAACTGTCGAACGACCTCAAGAACATCGACAAGATCCGGTCGGAAGTTGGCATGGTGTTCCAGCACTTCAACCTGTTTCCACATCTGAGCATTCTGGAAAACTGCACTTTGGCCCCGATCTGGGTGCGCAAGACGCCCAAAAAAGAGGCCGAAGAACGGGCAATGCACTTTCTGGAAAAGGTGAAGATCCCGGAACAGGCGGACAAGTATCCCGGTCAACTTTCAGGTGGTCAGCAACAACGTGTGGCGATTGCCCGTTCGCTCTGCATGATGCCGCGGATCATGTTGTTCGACGAACCCACTTCGGCGCTGGACCCGGAAATGATCAAAGAGGTGCTCGACACCATGATCGAATTGGCCGAGGAAGGCATGACCATGCTATGCGTCACGCACGAGATGGGCTTTGCACGTCAGGTCGCCAACCGTGTGATCTTTATGGATGCAGGTCAAATTGTGGAACAGAATGAACCGGAAGAGTTCTTCAACAACCCAAAGAGCGACCGAACCAAGCTGTTTCTCAGCCAGATCTTGGGTCACTGATATTTGGTTGGGGAAGCCCATTCTATTTCGACAAAAGGGAGGGCGGGGTTTCCCCGCCTTTCTCATTCCAGAAGGTCGCGTGGGACGACAAAATCCATCACTTCGCCGGTGCGTTTGCCGAGATCGTGCCAGTTACAGATTGGAAACTCGATAGTCGTGGTTGCGCATGTAGGATAGTCGAAGAATCGAGCATGAGCAGGCGCTTCCTCGACAACACTCCTGGCGAATGTGGCAATGCCAGGATTGTGGCCCAGCAACAGAACCGTCCGCCCGCTGGCTTCGCGCAGAACGTCAAATATCTGTTGCGGCGATGCGTGATACAGCACGTCCGTATAGTCGGGTTCGGGCGTGTCGAAACCCATTTCCTTCCAGGTTTCGCGGGTGCGTCGCGAAGATGAACTGAGAACCTGATCCGGCTGCCAGCCTTTGTCTCGCAGCCAAGTTCCTATCGCTTTTGCGGATTTTTGACCGCGTTTGTTCAGAGGGCGGTCGAAATCCTCCTGAAACGGATCGTCCCAGCTGGATTTGGCGTGTCGGGTCAGGATCAAGGTGCGGGTCATCGGGGATGAAAATGCTGCATGTGATGTGCGGTTTGCGCCGGATTTCGTTCTGCCCCAGCACTGAGTGGGCAAGCCAGACGGGCGGTACAACCTTGTGTCATGCAGGTTTGGCCGCCCTTGGTGTCGAGATAGCTGTGACAGGCATCCACTTGGTAGAAGGTGTCTGAATTCAACGCACCCACCGGGCAGGACGTGGAGCAAGGGGCACTACATGTAATACAGGGCGAGGGCGCATATGTCGTGGGAATGGCGAGTTCACGGTCAAACCAAAGAGCCCCCCGATATGAGATCATCATGCCCACCGTGTCATGCACCAGAGCGCCAACTGGGCTTTGAAAGGCCCGCCCGGATTTCAGCGCCCAATCAATGAATGGCTCGTAAGGGGGGCCGCCAAAAGGAAATCGCGCTTCGGCGCCTAAGCTGTCGGCCATGTCGCCGATGACGCGGGCCGACCAGCGATCGACCGGATCAGGGTGGCCATCCTTCCCTTCGGGCGCAGCTTGAAAAACGTCCCAAAATTCAGGTCCTGTCCCCAGCAAGATCAGGGTGCCCGAGTCAAGACCTTTGGCCTCGCTTCTGCAAGGATGCTGGGCACCCATCACGATCAGCCGAGCTGTGTGAGCAACCGCTTCGATTTCGGAATAACTCACTTGTTCCGAAACGGCAGCCAAAGACTCCACCCCAGTCGTGCTGGTCGGTCGTCCTGCCATTTCAGGCCGACAGTCATCGCGCCGTGCCCGCGTTTCGGCTGCGCCACATATGTTCCCAACATCCGATCCCATATCGACAGGGCAAATCCGTAATTGCTGTCGTGCTCGTCCCGCAGCACCGAGTGATGAACACGATGCATGTCAGGCGTAACCAGAACCCTACGCAGAACCGCGTCAACGGCAAGCGGAAGTTTCAGGTTCGAGTGATTGAATAGTGCCGTCCCGTTCAGCAGGATTTCAAAAATCAGCACCGCCAGTGCGCTGGGCCCCAGCAGGTAGATCAGCCCGATCTTCAAGAGCATGGAAAGCGCAATCTCGACCGGGTGAAAACGGATGGCAGTAGTCACGTCCATGTCACGGTCGGCATGATGAACCCGGTGCAATCGCCACAGGACCGGAACTTTGTGCGTGATCAGGTGCTGCGTCCATATCGCAAAGTCCAGTATTAGAACCGAAACTATGACCTCGATCCATCCGGGCCAATTGACAGTATTGAAAAGGCCCCAGCCATTGCGGTCGGCATCCAATGCAGCACCAACTGCCAGCAACGGCATGCCGATGGCCATGAGGCGCAGCAGGACGCTGTTCAGCACCGTGATCGACAGATTGGTCAGCCATCTTCGAGATCGCGCCAATTGCCTTGCGCGACGCGGCGCCAGCGTTTCGGCGCCCGCGAACAGGGTAAAAAGGGTCAGGAAAACACCCAGACGAATGGCGGCTTCATTTTCCATACATTCACACTTGAGCATGTGAACGAAAAGCGCAAGCTTGGAACCGTCACGAAATCGTCAATCCGGGCGAATCAACGACCCTGCGCCATGTTCAGTGAATAATTCCAGCAAGACTGCGTTTGGCGCGCGACCGTCCAAAATGACCACCGCTCTCACGCCACTGTGCAATGCATCAAGCGCGGTTTCCGTTTTGGGGATCATGCCACCTGCGATGGTACCCTCGCGCGTCATCTCGCGAATCTGCCCGGCTTTCAGTTCGGTAACCACCTCTCCGGCGGCGTTCTTGACGCCCGAAACATCAGTCAGCAACAACAGGCGGTCGGCTTTCAAAGCAGAAGCAATTGCCCCGGCCGCAGTATCGCCGTTGACGTTGAAAGTTTCGCCGTTTCGGCCTGCGCCCAGGGGTGCGATCACCGGAATGATGTCATGGGCGAAAAGGTTGTGCAGCAATTTGGGATTCATCAGCGATGGTGTGCCGACAAATCCCAAGGAGCTGTCGGTCTGGTCGCATATCATCAGATTGGCATCCTTGCCCGATAGCCCGACCGCCATACCACCCTGGGCATTGATCGCCTGCACGATTCGCTTGTTCACCACGCCGGACAGCACCATCTCCACTACTTCGACGGTAGCCTGATCGGTGACCCGCTTGCCATTTACGAATTCGGACTGGATATCCAGCTTGTCCAGCATGGCGTTGATCATCGGGCCGCCACCGTGCACGATGACCGGATTTACTCCGACCTGACGCATCAAAACCACATCGCGGGCGAAGCTTTCCATGGCCTCGTCGCTGCCCATGGCGTGACCACCCAGCTTTATGACGACGATGGCTCCGTCATAGCGTTGCAGATACGGCAAGGCGCTGTTCAATGTGGCGGCGGTTGCGATCCAGTCCCGGTTCATGTCTCGTGTCTTCATGGCTTAGGTCCCTTTGACGAACCGTGTTAGGGCCTTTGGGTCAGGCTGCCAAGACCCTGTGATTGCCAATATTCGCTGTGGTTATTCCAAATGTGCGATGATTGAGCGTAGGGTCGCAATGCCATCTCCCTTCTCTGACGAGGTCAGGACAATCTCGGGAAATGCGGCGGGGTGCTTTGCCAGCGCGGAACGTACCTGTGACAGAACCTTGTCACGATCATTGGCCTTAACCTTGTCCGCCTTGGTCAACACGCATTGAAAGGTGACGGCGCTTGTGTCGAGCAGTTTCATGATCTCGTCATCGACCGGCTTCACCCCGTGGCGAGCGTCAATCAGCACAAAGGCCCGTCTCAGCGTTTGCCGCCCGCTAAGGTACTGTTTCAGGAGCTTTTGCCACTTCTCGACTATCTTGAGCGGTGCGTTGGCGTAGCCATAGCCAGGCAGGTCGACCAGATACAGATCGGGGCCTTGGGCAAAAAAGTTGACTTCCTGAGTACGTCCCGGCGTGTTCGACGCCCGCGCCAGCCCCTTGGTACCTGTAAGCGCATTTATCAGGCTCGACTTGCCTACATTCGAGCGGCCTGCGAAGCAGACCTCCAGCCGGTCAGGTTCGGGCAGGCCAGTCATGGCAACCACGCCCTTTACGAATTCCGACGGCCCGGCAAAGAGCTTTCGCCCGGCCTCTTGGGCCAGCGCGTCAGGGTCTTCAGCCAGGGGAAATGGAAGGGCGGTCACAGAGGCACTACCTTATCGTTGAGACGGATGGAGCCGCCTTTGAGGACTTCGGCGCGAACACTGAAATCACGATGCCCCCAGGTTTCGAGTGTTTTTAGCGGGTCCGCATCGTGAACACCTGTTTCGGGGTTGGTCATTGTCGATGGGCATCGCACCGTCCGTTCCCGAACGCGGAGAACCGCATCCCCGATTTGTATGTTGCGGTTGATCCAATCGAACTCTTCCCAAGGGGCCAGCCCATCAAACCAAATGTTGCCGCGCCAACGCAGTATTGACAGTTCTCGTCCCATCTTTTGCTCGACCGCCTGATGCGAAGCCATGTTGCACAGGGTAACGGAGGGAAAATCACTATCCGTCATGCCGCGGCCCGGCGCGCGGATGATCCGGGCTGACGCGGCTCGATTTTCGGGCATCAGTGGGCGCACCCAATCCAGAAATACGTCCGCCTCGACGTCGGGCGCAAAGGTCAAATCCGGTCGTTGTGGGTGGCTCAAAGTAACCCGGTCGCCTTCCAAGCGGGCGGTTATGGCCATTAGTGCAGGAACTTTTGCGACCCGACTGAAATTCACGCAAGGTGCCCATGTGGTGCCGTCCGCTTTTGACATCTCGTGGGCAACGGCCCAAACACGATCCCCGGGCATGGTCTGCCCGGGGGTCAATGTCACGTCTTTCAAAGCTTCGCGGCCATGACTTTTGATCGGATGCCGCCAGAGGCTGGTGACGACTCCACTCATTTTTTATCCGTTTTCGGCGTTTTCTTGAAGCTGGATCTAATGTTGCCAAACACGTCGGGGGTATAGCCGTGACTGCGCATAATGATGTATTGCTGCGTGAATGTGATCGTGTTGTTCGCGATCCAGTACACCACGAGTCCGCTGGCGAAACTACCCAGCATGAACATGAAGACCCATGGCATCCAGGCAAAGATCATCGCCTGCGTTGGATCGGTTGGCGCCGGGTTCAGCTTTTGTTGTACCCACATCGAGATACCCAGAAGCAGTGGCAGGATTCCAATCAGAATGGTTGCCATCAGCGTTCCCGGCTCGGGGCCGGCCCAAGGCAGCCAGCCGAAGAAATTCATGATCGAGGTCGGGTCCGGCGCGCTCAGATCCTGGAACGGGCCGAACCAGGGGGCCTGACGCAGTTCGATGGTGACAAAAATCACCTTGTAGAGCGAGAAAAAGATCGGGATCTGCAGTAGAATCGGAAGACAGCCCGCGGCAGGGTTAACCTTTTCCTTCTTGTAGAGCTCCATCATTCCCTGCTGAAGCTTTTGGCGGTCGTCGCCAGCGGCTTCTTTCAGGGCTTCCATCTGCGGCTGCAATTCCTTCATCTTGGCCATCGACACATAGGATTTCAGCGCCAGCGGGAACACGATTGCCTTGATGATCAGGGTCAGACCGATGATTGACCAGCCCATGTTGCCGATCAGCTGGTTGATGTTGTGAAGCAGCCAGAAGATCGGCTTGGTCAGGAAAAAGAACCAGCCCCAATCGATGCTGTCGATAAATTTCTGAACGCCCTGGGCCTGGTATTCGCGAATGGTTTCCCATTCTTTTGCTCCGGCGAACAGCCGCGTGGTGACCTCGACAGAACCGCCGGGGGCGACTGTCAAGGTCGGCAATACGGTTTCGGTTTGGTAGATCTTGCGGCGATCATCATATTTTGCGGCGGCTTTGAATGCCGTACCCTCAGCGGGGATCAGCGTTGTCATCCAATAGTGATCGGTAAAACCGATCCAGCCGCTGTCCTTGACCTGGAAGACCTCAGCCTGCGCGCGTTCGTTCGGATCAACGTCGAAATCGCGCACGTTCTTGTATTTGATCTCCGAAAGCGTTCCGTCGGTCATCCCGATGACGCCTTCATGTAGGATGAAGAAATTCTTCAAACCGGGCAGGTCGGCGTCCTCGCCAGTTCCGTGTCGGGCCAGAATACCATAGGGTGCCATGCCCACTTCGGCCTGTGAGGCGTTTTCGACGGACTGGGTCACGGTGAACATGTAGTTTTCGTCGACCGAGATTGTCCGACGGAAGGTCAGGCCCCGGCCATTGTCCCAAATCAGCGTAACCGGGCTGTCAGCGCTCAGCGTTTCGCCCTTCTCCAAGCTCCACAGGGTATTGGGGCCGGGTACGTCAGTGCCGGTAACACCTGCACCCGGCGCCCAGCCATAGAGCGCATAATAGGCCGATTGCGTTCCTACTGGGGACATCAGTTCTACGATCGGGGAGTCCTTGGCCAGAGAGACCCGGTAATCCTTCAGTGACAGCTCGTCGATCCGACCGCCGGACAGCGACAGGCTGCCGGTCAGGCGTGGGGTGTCAATCTTGACCTGCGGTGCTTCTGCTTCGGGCTCGGCCTCGGCCGTGACGTTGGTCGCGGGCGCCGACCCGTCCGGGCTGACGGCACTTGGAGTTTGAACGCCATCGCTTTCGATCGTGCTTATAGCGGTCTCATTGGTGGGAGTTTCGGGTTCCGGAGGAGGGAACAGCACGAACCACACAAGGATCACTAGAAAGCTGAGCACGGTTGCGAGGATAAGGTTCTTGTTCTGATCGTCCATCTGGGACAGCCACCTTGTGCTTTGATTGACACCGGTGGGTTCAACAGAGTGCAGCCCAAAAGGTCAAGCAGATTCGCCCTGAAAGTCACCGGTAATCCGCCGTAAAGGACACGGAATGTGAAAGAATCACCCGGTATCGCGCCCAATTTTCGGTGTCTCCTGCAGTTTAGTGTTGTGAACGGACAACCAATCCAACGTCTGCCCAAACGGCATGGGGCGCCCGATCTCGAACCCCTGAACGTGGCCGCACCCCAACTGCGCGAGCACTGAATGTTCTCCCGCAGTCTCGACGCCTTCTCCCAGCGTTTCAAGATTCAGCCGTTCGGCAAGTGAGAGAACCGCAGTCAAAAGCTGCCGCTGCGCAGGGTCACGATCAACACGTGTTACAAAGGAACGATCGATCTTGATCCGTGAGATATTGAAGCGTTTCAGAGAAGCGACCGAGGCATGCCCGGTTCCGAAGTCATCCAGGTCGATCCAGCAACCCAGATTGTGCAACTCTGCAATGTTGCGCGCCACGATGTCTCCTGGTGTCTTGCTAATCACTGTTTCAAGAACTTCTACGGTTAGCCGACCTGGCGTCAGATCGAACTGATCCAGATCCCACCGAATCCTGTCCACCAAACCCGGGTTGTGCAACTCGTCTGACGAGAAATTGACCGCGATACGCGGCACGTCTGCCCCGGCTTTGTCCCAGGCGACCAGTGCGGCAAGGGCACCACGCAGGATGTTCTGCCCGAGGCGTTCCATCAAACCCGCCTCTTCGGCGACGGCAAGAAAGGCACCGGGGCCAAGAATGCCGCGGTTCGGATGTTCCCACCGGGCCAAAGCCTCGAATCCGGTCAGTTTGCCTGTGTTCGTCGAGATTTGTGGTTGAAACCACGGAACGATCTGGTTGCAATTCAGGGCGTGCTGAATATCCCGCCGCAGATCCGCCCGGGTGGTTATCCTGTTACGTGTGTCGGAAGTGTAGGCGCGGATTGACGAAGGGCCATTTTGTCTGGCTTCGTTCGAAGCCGCTATCGCGGCACCGATCCATTCTTGCGCGCCGTGACCTAGTGCGCGCCGATCGAGGCAGAAACCAAGGGAGCATGAGACATAGATGGTTGTTCCGTCCAGCGATATCGGATCTTCGATCCCGCTTTGAATGCGCCCCGCCAATTGTATGCAGTGTTCCAGATCCAGCTGACTTACAGGTGATACACAGACAGCAAATTTGGCGTTCCCGAGGCGGGCCACGATATCCTGACTGCGAACCGTTGCCAAAATGCGTTCACCACTGCGTTGGACGATGGTGTCGACGGCCAATGTGCCGTGCCGTTCTTCGATTCGATCGAGGTCGTCCAGAACGATTATGAAACACGCCGATTCCTGCCCGCTGGCCCGCAGGCCTGCGAGTAACTCTGCGGCCTTGATTTGGAATTCATCCCTTTGAATAAGACCGGTCACGCGGTCGCGTGAGTGATTCTGTTCGGTGGGCCAACGCCCCAGTGCACCCGCAAACGCGAATACTAGCGGCAAGCCAAGAGAGGTCAGGAGCAGCGCGCCTTCGCCGCCTAGCCAGAATGCACCCAGAGTGATCGCGGGTAGAAAAGCGAGAATGGCCGGTCCGTTCAGCACTGCAAGAGCTCGACCACATAACCGAGTGAGCAAAGAATGTATCTGCATCGTTTCCTTGGCCTCGTGTTAGAGCATCGTACGCTCTGACTGAACCTAGGAAACCTCTCTAAGTGAGACGTTAACGCAGTAACGGAATTTCGTCTGGATCCTCAGATTTTTTTCCAACCTGAGCCACAAGCCCTTGAAAATCGAACAGTTTCGGATCCAGCATATGCGAAGGGCGGATGTTGGTGAGCGCTCGGAACATGACCTGCCGGCGTCCCGGGGCGTTCTTTTCCCACTGGTCCAGGATCTGTTTGACCTGTTGACGTTGCAACCCATCCTGACTGCCGCACAGGTCGCAGGGAATGATGGGATAGTTCATCTGGGTCGCAAATTTCTCGCAATCTGTCTCGGCGACATGGGCTAGCGGACGATAAACGAACAGGTCGCCTTCTTCATTGACCAGCTTCGGAGGCATTGTCGCCAAGCGCCCGCCGTGGAACAAATTCATGAAGAATGTTTCCAGAATGTCATCTCGGTGATGGCCAAGAACGACCGCCGAACACCCCTCCTCACGTGCAATCCGGTACAGGTTTCCGCGCCGCAGCCTTGAGCAAAGGGCGCAATAGGTTCGCCCTTGCGGAACTTTGTCGACCACCACCGAATAGGTATCCTGATACTCGATGCGGTGGGGTACGCCCATGCGTTCCAGAAACTTGGGCAGTACAGTTGCGGGAAAACCCGGCTGTCCCTGATCCAGATTGCAGGCCAGCAGTTCGACCGGAAGCAGCCCACGCCATTGCAATTCGTGCAATACTGCCAACAAGGTATAGCTGTCCTTGCCGCCCGACAGGCATACCAGCCATTTGGCACCGCGATCCACCATGCCATATTGCTCGATCGCTTCGCGTGTTTGACGCACGATGCGTTTGCGCAGCTTCTTGAACTCGGTGGTCGAGGGCGCGCCGGCAAAAAGCGGGTGGATATCATCGGGTTCGTCGAGCATTGGCTGGCTGTACTAGGTTTGCCGGAACCGGGCAAGGGCATGCGATTGTCGTTCACGATAGGAAGGGCAATGGCATGTCAATTTCGCTCCGGTCGGGCGAATTCGCAATCGCAATATACCCATATGGGTCCTATAGAAGGGTGGACATAGCCTGGCGGTCCGAGGTCTAACCAGGACGATGCGCACTATATCGTCAATGGAGTGTGCCGAGCACAAAGGTCGGATCAGTCAGCAGGTGCTACGACGGATAAGAGGAAATCGGATGGCAAAGGCCGTTGTGATCGGCGCGGGACCGGCGGGACTGATGGCTGCCGACGAACTGGCTATCGCCGGTCATTCGGTTTTTGTTGCAGAAGCAAAACCCTCGGCCGCACGAAAGCTCCTTATGGCGGGCAAGTCCGGTCTAAACCTAACCAAAGACGAAGCTTTCTCTGACCTAATCAGCGCTTATGGTGATGCTGCCGATTGGCTACGCCCGATTGTTTCGGAAATGGATTCTCAGGCGGTTCAGGATTGGGCGCGGAGATTGGGGCAGGAATTATTTACCGGGTCCACCGGGCGGGTGTTTCCGGTTGCAATGAAGGCATCTCCCCTTTTGCGAGCGTGGTTGTCCCGCTTGGACCGGTTGGGTGTTCGATTGCAACCGCGGTGCCGTTGGGTCGGATGGGATGGTGCCGATTTGGCTTTTGAAACGCCTGAAGGACGGCACCGTGTCGCTGCTGACGTCACTGTGCTTGCGATGGGGGGCGCCAGTTGGTCGCGCTTGGGCTCGGATGGGGCATGGGCGCCCTTGCTGGCCGCGCAAGGTGTGAAAATTGCTGAGTTCGCATCGGCAAACGCCGGTTTGCTGGTTGCGTGGTCAGAGCATATGCGACCCTTGTACGGCGAGCCAATCAAGGGCGTCGCTTTGAGTGCGGGAGGGTCGCGAACACGAGGGGAAGCGGTTATTTCTGCGCGGGGGCTGGAAGGTGGTGGTATCTATGCAATCTGCAAGGCGGTTCGGGAAGGCGCGCCCTTGCGAATGGATCTGTTGCCAGAGGTATCGCCTGCAGTTCTCACGCAGCGACTGGCAAAACCGCGAGGAAAGCTCAGCCTATCGAACCATTTACGCAAGACATTGAAGCTTGGGCCGGTACGAACCGCATTGCTAATGGAGTTTGGGAGGCCGCTTCCCGATGGTCAGGAACTCGCCGGCCTTATCAAGTCCTTGCCCATTCGCCATGCGGGTTTGCGCCCTTTGGATGAGGCAATTTCGACCGCGGGTGGCGTCAGCCGCACAGCATTTGATGGTGGGTTGATGTTAAAGGCACTTCCCGGCGTTTTCTGTGCCGGGGAAATGCTGGACTGGGAGGCACCCACGGGTGGGTATCTGCTGACGGGGTGCCTGGCCACAGGCCGCTGGGCCGGTCGGTCTGCCGCCGCGTGGCTGCACCATACCAAAAGGGATCAGGCAGGTTGTGTCAATGCGCCCATGCGTTGAAACGCCGGACGACTGCGCATTTCCTTTGCATAAGCTTTGAGGGTGTCCGAATTCATGGGAAAGCCCGCGTTCACGGCCCAGTTCATGCAATGAACACATAGTATGTCGGCAATTGTCATTTTGTCGCCCTGCAGAAACGGGCCTTTGAACCGATCAGCCATCCGCACATAGTTGCGGTTATATTCCCATTTTGCGGTTTCGATCACCTGTGGAACCCGTTGTTCTTCCGGCAGAACGAACATATGCCGGGCCGCCACCCATAAAATACTATCGAAGTCGTCGAGGAGGGTGAAAAACAACGAATCCTGTTCGGCGCGCTCCTTGGACCCAGCGGGATAGGTGAAGCGTCCATGCTTGTCGGCCAAATAAGTCATGATCGCGGAACTATCGGTTATGACTGTCTCGCCATCCACTAGCACCGGGACCTTACCGGATGCATTCAGTGCCTTAACCTGAGGGTCATGAGGGCCGACGTCGATGAACTCGTACTCTTGTTCCAACTCCTCCAGAAGCCACAGAACTCGCGATGCACGGCTTTTGATGCGACCATAGATCTTGTACATGATGATTTCCCTGCCAATCTGTTCGCCCTTCAATCTGGGAACGCGAGCGGTCACGTCAAGCCAGACGCTTCGTCAGAACACCTCAGCGTGAACGCGCCAACATCGCAAGCCGGATCATCGCCCGTTCAACCAATGCCATGGCGGGGGCCGTCTGACCGGCCGAGCGCAAGGCAAGGTCGGTGTCGGTGAGAACTGTCAGTGCAGTTTCCAGTTTGCGGGCACCCCAGTTATGTGCCTGCCGCAAGATGCGATCACGGCGTTTACCGTAAATCGGTGGTCTCAGCTTGCCGATCCCCTGGGCAGCGCCGCCAGGGTCGGAAGCACAAGCATAAAGCGTCCGGAAATGCCGGGTCGCGCCAATGCAGAGGCTAACGGCGTTTGTTCCCTGTGCCTGCAGGCGGCGGATCAATGGGCCGATTTCACCTGACTTGCCCTCGGCAACCACATTCAGAACGTCGTCCAGTGCGGCCTCGGTGGATTGAGGCGCGCAGGCTTCGATGTCTGCAATAGCAAGTTCTGATTCGTCGCCGCGTTTGTAAAGTGCCAGCTTTTCGACGGTTTGGGCGAAATCTCCCGGTCCAAGCTCGGCGGCAAGATCGGTCAGGGCAGCCATCGATTCGCGAGGTACATTTGCGATCCCAGCATGCGTCAATGTTCGCTCGATCTCCGATCTGGAAGGTGGGTCGTCATAGATTCCAACCGCATAGGCGTTGGGATGCGACTCGAAGGCCTTTCGAATCCTGGAGGTAGCCTTTAATTGGCCGGCGGTTACGACAATCTGGGCATCGCCCGGGGACCACTCCTCCAACGCTGCCAAGATGGATTGGGCTGCTGCATCTGTTGCGTCCTCGACAAATGCGGCACGCGGGCCGGGAAAGAATCCTACAGCCTTTACGGCATCCAATAGCTGGGCGGGTTCTCCGCGTAAGTCACTTCCCGACATCCGGGACAGCCTCATTTCCTCTTCGGAATTCGGACCCAGTAGTGCGACAATCATCTGCTGCCGTTTCAGCGAGACGCGCATCGCGTCCGCACCATAGATCAGAATACCTGCCTTATCGGAGTCCGGTCTAGCGAAATACCCTTCGGCTTCGCGCGGACTGAGCTTCATGGTGACACTTCTGCGGTTGCGTAAAGCTGGGCGGTCAGCTGATCAGCCAGTATGGTCATGAGGCGCCGGCGCGCATCGCGTTCCGACGCCAAAGTATCGACTGTCGAGCCGGTCGCGGAATAACCGACAAAGTTTTCGACGTCTCCGGATGCGACGACCCCGCCATTTGTTGACTGAGTGAGAGAATATTTAACTCTACCGACAATCGTGTACCGGGTCGTTTCATTGGTCGACGTAATAGCTTCGCCTTGGGTGAAAGTCGAAAGGTCGACTTTTAGCTTGTAGTCGCCGCCAGATACCGCGCTGCGCCCCAACCGTTGTTCAAGATCCTCAACCAACAGATAGGTTTCGACGGAGTTGGGAGCCGAAACCTCGACCCGCCCATAAAGGGCTGATCCCGCCCCGCCCGGAGCATAAACCGGTTGAAAGCCGCAGCCAGCCAGCGCCAGCGGCATCACAAGCAATGTTCTGCGATCAAACAACGACATTCACGATCCGGCCCGGAACAACGATAACTTTCTTCGGCGCGTTGCCATCCAGCGCCTTTTGGACAGCTTCGGTGCTGAGCGCGATATTTTCAACCTCGGCTTTGTCCATATCTTTTGGTACGCTGATTTCCGCGCGACGCTTGCCGTTGATCTGGATTGGCAATGTGACGGTGTCATCAACCAGCATCATCTCGTCCGCGACGGGCCACGGGGCAACGGCCACAAGGCCCTCACCGCTCTGATGCGCCCAGATATCTTCCGCCAGATGTGGCGTCATCGGCGACATTAGCTGGGCCAATGTTTTAATCGCCTGTTTCTGAGCCGCCGCACCGGCCTTGGATTTTGCCAGTGTATTGGTGAAGGCGTACAGTTTGGCGATGGCTGCGTTGAAGCCAAAGCTTTCGACACCCAATGTCACGTCGCGGATGGTTTTGTGCATCTCGCGCAACAGGTCCTCATCGCCTTCGCCCGCTGCATCGGCCTCCATGGCGCCGATCCTGTCGCAGAGATTCCAAACGCGGCTTAGGTGCTTGTGCGCAGCCTCCGCTCCGGCGGCAGTCCATTCAACGTCCCGTTCGGGTGGCGAATCGGACAGTACAAACCAGCGCGCGGTATCGGCGCCAAAAGCCGAGATGATCGATACGGGATCAACCACGTTCTTCTTGGACTTGGACATTTTCGCCGAAGGAATTACTTCGACCGTCTCACCTGTCAATTTGAGTTTTCCGTCCTCGACATCTTCGGGCAGGTGATAGACCGGGCGGCCGTTGGCGTCGCGCGTCTGGTAAATCTCATGCGTCACCATGCCTTGCGTGAACAGCGCATCGAACGGCTCGATGGCCTTTTTCGGCAGGTGTCCAGTGATGTTCATCGCCCGCGCAAAAAAGCGGGAATAGAGCAGGTGCAGGATCGCGTGTTCAATGCCGCCGATATACTGGTCCACATTCATCCAGTAGTCCGCCTCGGTCAGATCGGTGGGCGTTTCCGCACGCGGAGCGGTGAAGCGCGCGAAATACCACGACGAATCGACGAAGGTATCCATCGTATCGGTCTCGCGACTGGCTGGTGCGCCACAAGACGGGCAAGTGCAATCGCGCCAGGTCGGGTGGCGGTCCAGCGGGTTGCCCGGTTTGTCGAATGTCACATCGTCGGGCAGGCGGACAGGCAGGTTTTCTTTTTTCTCGGGCACCACACCGCAGCTTTCGCAATGCACGACGGGAATCGGGCACCCCCAATAGCGCTGGCGGCTGAGGCCCCAATCACGCAGGCGGTATTTGGTGACACCCTCGCCCCAACCGGCTTTTTCAGCAAAATCGACGGTGGCGTTGATCGCCTCTTCTCCTGTCGCTTCGGTCAAGCCTGCGAAATGGTTCACCCAGCGAACTTTCTCGGTTTTCGGCGGGACGTATGCAACCTTGTCGACCGGTGTGTCGTCATCCAGCGCAAAGAATGTATCGACCACGGGCAAGCCGTATTTCCGGCAGAAGTCGAGGTCGCGCTGGTCATGCGCAGGGCAGGCAAAGATTGCGCCAGTGCCGTAATCCATCAGGATGAAATTGGCGATCCAGACCGGCAGTTCCCAACTCGGGTCCAGCGGGTGCTTGACCTTGATGCCTGTGTCAAAGCCCAGCTTTTCGGCGGTTTCTATGGCTTCCTCAGTGGTGCCACCTTTGCGGCATTCGGCCACGAATTCAGCCACTTCGGGGTTTTCGGCTTCCAGCTTTTTTGCGATCGGGTGGTCGGGCGAGATGCCAACGAAAGATGCGCCCAGAAGCGTGTCGGGGCGGGTTGTATAGACGGTGATCGGATCGTTGTCGTCAGTGCGTTCAAAGCCGAATTGCAGACCACGGGATTTGCCGATCCAGTTCTCCTGCATCAGGCGTACTTTGGCGGGCCAGTTGTCCAGAGTGTCCAGCGCGTCGAGCAACTCTTCGGAATAATCCGAGATCTTGAAGAACCACTGGGTCAGTTCGCGCCGCTCTACCAATGCGCCCGAACGCCAGCCACGACCATTTTCAACCTGCTCGTTGGCCAGAACGGTCATGTCGACCGGGTCCCAGTTCACTACAGCGTTCTTGCGATAGACCAGCCCGGCATCGAGCATGTCGAGGAACAGCGCCTGTTGCTGGCCGTAATATTCCGGATCGCAGGTCGCGAACTCACGTGACCAGTCGATGGACAGGCCAAGTGGTTTCATCTGGTCGCGCATGTCGGCGATGTTGCTGTAGGTCCAGTCCTTCGGATGACCACCAATGGCCATCGCGGCGTTTTCCGCTGGCATCCCGAATGCATCCCAACCCATCGGATGCAACACGTTGTGGCCGGTGGACAGCTTGTAGCGCGCGATGACATCACCCATTGTGTAGTTGCGCACATGTCCCATATGAATGCGGCCCGACGGATACGGGAACATTTCAAGCACATAGTATTTCGGCTTGTCGGCGCTGCGGCGCGCGGTGAAGATCCCGGCCTTGTCCCAGGCTTCTTGCCATTTTGCTTCGATTTCGGTGGCGGAGTAGCGCGACATCGTGCGGTCCTTCGTGAATGAAAACGCCGGGTCAGGGCCCGGCGTGGTATTAGAGCGATTTCGCGCCGGATTCTAGAGTTTGTCGTCGGCAATACGAAGCTGGCGCGCGCGGGACAGGATTGCATCCTCGACCGCACGCGAGGTCGCGGGGCTGACGGCACCACCACCGCTGGTTTGCAGCGACACCGACAGGGAACGTGCATCGAGTGCCGGATCCTTGATATGCACTGTCGCACGATACGAGCGGCCACCTCCGGGAGGTGTGCCGTATCCTGTGACAATTACCCCGGTAAACGGATCAACGGATTGAACCGGAAGGAAATTCAGCACATCGAACGAAGCGGCCCACAGGTACTTGTTTACGTTGCCCGCGCGTTCGGTCTTGTCCGGGCCGAAGAGGTCCCAAAATGACGACTTGGCCCGATCTTGAGAGGCTCTGACATCGTCATTGAAATCCAGCGAGTCGGTTGGCTGCGGGGCTGAGGTGGCCGAAGGGTTCGCGCCGCAGGCGGCGACACCAAGGGTAAGCGTGATGGGCAAGATGAATTTGAGGCGCATCTGCAAGAGTGTCTCCAGTCCCGAATTCCAAAACCGCGGCCACTCTATTCTTGTCCATATGTGCGGGCAAGGGCGTTTCGGCAACCGCAGGTAAACTGATGGGCATCGTTGGATATCCTACGACGTTGGACGCGGCCAAGGCACAGACTGTGGCAAAGCTGCACCATCCGGGACGACTTTGACCCGGCGCTGGTCACAAGGCTTGCCAAAACAGGGGGGAAAGAGCGAAACCCCTGTCCATACCCACGCCGGATTCTCCGGTTTGGGCGAATGATTGAAAACCGAGGGAAACACGATGAAAAAAGTTCTCTTCGCAACGACTGCGCTGATCGCCACCGCAAGCATGGCAGCCGCAGAAGTTCGCATCAGCGGCTATGGCCGTTTTGGTCTGGACTATAACGACGCCAACGAAAACGTTGTCGGCGTTTCGGAAACCAACATCACCAGCCGTCTGCGTCTGCAGTTCGACATGTCGACCGAAACCGACGGTGGCGTGACTCTGGGTGCCCGCCTGCGTGCTCAGGCCGAAAACCGTGATGGCGCACCTGGTGCAGCCAGCTGGAACGGCCCCCAGTTCTTCGTGGCTTATGAAGGCCTGCGTGTGAACGTTGGCAACATCTGGGGCGCGATCGACAACGCACCCGGCCTGTACCTGCCCACCATCTCGGTTGGCACCGGTATCGACGGCATGGGCTTCTTCAGCCTGCCGATCATCGGCGCAGCTTGGGACTCGTTCTCGTCGGCTGGCGCTGGCAACAACGGTGTTGAAGCTCTGTACACTGTCGGCGGCTTCACCGGTCACGTGTCGTACTCCCAGCGTAACGGCGGCTCGGTTGCCGGTTCCGCTGGCGGTGAAAACCGCACCGGCGTCATGCTGACCTACAGCTTCAACGACTACTTCGTCACTGGCGCGTATCAGGCTTCGTCTGACGGCCCGGTTGCCGACACCGGTGAAGAGCTGAACGATGGCCTGTGGCTGATCGCAGCCGGCGCTGACTGGGGCCAGTTCGGTGCTCAGATCGCATACGGCCAGACCGAAGCAGCTGACGCGATCACCGTTTCGGGTAACGTTGACATTGGCGCAGCCAGCAACCTGCTGCTCTGGGTCCAGAATGCTGACTCGAACAACCTGGCTTCGGGCGGCACTGCAATTCTCGCAGACGACGGCACCAGCTGGGGCCTGAACTACCAGTACGACCTGGGCGGCGGCGTGACCTTTGTTGCCGGTTACGTTGACTCTGCAGTCGCAGACAGCAGCCAGGTTCAGGCCGGTGTGTACTTCAGCTTCTAAGCTGTACACCGTCTAACGGTACTGAATATGGGCAGGTCTTTGGACCTGCCCTTTTCTTTTTTGCCCACATGGTGTTTTTCTGCTGCCAGTGAGCAGAACGAGGAAAACAATGCCCCTGCAAGACATAACCGACCGTATTGCCAAGGCCGAGGCCGCCGCAAGCCGCCCTGTCGGCTCCGTCAAACTGATTGCGGTGTCCAAGGTTCAGCCGAATGAGCGCGTCGAAGAGGTTTTGCAGCAGGGTCACCGGTGTTTCGGCGAAAACCGGGTACAAGAAGCCGCAGGCAAATGGCCCGAATTCATGGAACGGTATGATGGGATCGACCTGCATCTGATCGGCCCGTTGCAGACCAACAAGGCGCGGCAGGCGATTGAGCTTTGCCATGCCATCCACTCGGTCGACCGGCAGAAACTGGCCAAAACCATTGCGCGGTTGGCGCAGGAAATTGGCCAATGCCCGGATCTGTTCGTTCAGGTCAACACCGGCGAGGAAGAGCAGAAGGCCGGTGTGATACCCGCTGCGGCAGACGCATTCATTGCCGAATGCCGTGCTCTGGATCTGCCCATTCGCGGATTGATGTGCATTCCGCCCGTCCACGAGGAGCCGTCGCTGCATTTCGCGCTTTTGGCCAAGATTGCGGAGCGCAATGGCTTGACCGGCCTGTCGATGGGAATGAGTGACGATTTCGAATCGGCAATCGCATTGGGCGCGACACATGTCCGCATCGGCTCGGCGATTTTTGGCGAGCGTGTCAAGCCGAAGGGATGATCAGGCGCGTTCCCGGTGTCATACGTTCCGCGATCCAGCGCAAATGGTCGCGGCGAAAGGCCACGCAGCCTTCGGTCGGGTAACCCGGACGACGCCACTGATGGACAAAGATGGCCGAGCCGCGCCCCGGTACAGCATTCGGCCAGTTCCAGTCCGTGATCAGTACAAGGTCATACAAAGGGTCGGCACGACGCAGCCGTTCGTGATTGAACCGATAAGGGTCTTGGACCAGATGGTTGTATGACGCATCCCGAACGTCATCCGACCATAGGTCGCGCGGGCCAATTGGCCGCGCCCACGAAGCTGGGCGGCAGATACGGTCTGCGCGATAGAGCATTCCAACGATTCGGTGGATGCCGGTTGGGGTTGCACCATCCCCCTCTTGCTTTTTGTTGCTTAGCCCACCTTTGCCGATCGAGCAGGGAAAATACCGCCCGCGAAACCGAACACCCATTGGGTTGAGTACGAGGTCGAACGGAGTCACAAAAGATGACCGGACTTGGCGGCTTTGGTCGCCAGATACCCGCGATTGTGTGCGGTTTCGCCGACTTTGAGCGGGACCCGTTCGGTTACGGCGATCCCAGTTCGTTCCATCATCGCTATCTTGGCCGGGTTGTTGGTCAGCAATCGAACCGATTTGAACCCCATTGATTTCAGGATATCCGACCCAAGCCGGAAATCTCTTTCGTCATCCTCAAAACCAAGCCTGTGATTGGCCTCGACCGTGTCAAACCCCTGATCCTGCAGGGAGTAGGCGCGCATCTTGTTAGCCAGACCAATTCCGCGCCCCTCCTGATTAAGATACAGCAGAACGCCCGTTCCCTCGGCCCCCATCTGAGCCAGCGCGCCGCGCAGTTGCGGCCCGCAGTCACATTTCAGACTGCCCATGAGGTCCCCGGTAAAACAAGCAGAATGCAATCGGGTCAGCACGGATTTTTCACGATCTGGACGGCCGATTTCGATTGCATAGTGCTCTTCGCCGCCGTCGTCAGGACGAAAGACATGCAGTCGTCCTGCTTCGGATACGTCCATCGGCAAGCGTGCCGCCACCACCTCGCGCAGGGGGCTGCGATCCGCCAGATGGGGTGCAGCCTGTAAATGATCGATGCAGGTGAGGGCATGCGAGGCAGCAAAAGCTATACCGTCGTTGATCGGCAAGACGACTGCGGCGGGCAGCAAACGCGCGGATTTCGCCAGAGCGATAGCGATTCGGTGAAGATTGGCGTTGCCCTGCCGTTCACTAATCAAAGGACCCTTCATCGGTGAGTTCAGATCGTCGGATGGGTCAGCGATTGCCTGTACCCAGACCATGTCAGCGTCTATTGGAAGAACAATCCGCGCAAGATCACCGTCATAGGCGCGCGCCTTGAGCGTTTCAGCCCGTCGTGCGGTAACGGCGACGACGGGCGATCCACCTAAAGAGCGAAGGTCCGCCAGCCGCTGTGCGCTCATGGTTTCGGCGGCAAGCGCCACCACGCAATACCCGGTACCATCGCTCAAAACGACCGGCACGCCCATGCGCAGATCGGCCCGGGCACGCGCCAACAACTCGGTAATGTCCGGAAAGAGACTCATTGCTTCATCCTGTAACGTTCTGCATTTCGTCTATTCTTTCACGCGGCAAAAGTGAAACAATTAGCAAATAATAACCGGAAAGGAGACACGAGGGCGTGAGAGCGTTGCAGTAAATCTTGCCGATTGTGCGTTCTGCGATCAAGTGATGGAAAAGCTTTAGGAGGACCGGTACATGGCTCAGCTCAAGAAAATCCTGCTGGTTGATGATGACGAAGATCTGCGTGAGGCGCTCAGCGAGCAACTCGTGATGACCGAAGATTTTGACGTTTTCGAAGCGTCGGACGGGCAAAGCGCCTTGGAGCGCGCCAAAGAAGCGATCTACGACCTGGTAATTATGGATGTGGGTTTGCCCGACACGGATGGGCGCGAGTTGTGCCGTCTTATGCGCAAGCAAG
>NZ_JBXWSF010000067.1:0-22983 GCF_059613285.1 Ruegeria sp. BHSB058
GATCCTGACCGGCAAGAAGCTGATCGTCCTGTCCTCGCGCGGCGAGTTCGGCTTTGCCGAGGGCGGCGAGCGCGCGCATCTGAACGGGCTGGACCCGGCGATCCGCGCCAGAGCGCATTACCTGGGCGCGGATGCCGCGAACATGGAGACCATCGCCATCGAGTACCAGGAATTCGGCGATGCCCGGTTCGACGACTCGGTGGCCCAGGCCAAGGCCCGGACCAAGGTCGTGGCTGCGCAGGTCGCCGCCTGACCCCCGTCGCCGGTCAACCGCGTCAAGACAGCGACCCTGGGGGGTCGCTGTCGCCGTTTTCAGGGAGTGCCGAGCCGAGCTCATCTTGGGCATGAATTAATCTCGTTTGAGATCGGCCCGGCCCTGTCCTCACAATCCGGGGCGCATAATGGAGGAAAGTGACGTGACACGCATAAAAGGGACGATCAACCGCAGACAGTTCATCAAGCGCTCTGCCGCGACCGGCGCGCTGGCAGCTGTTCCGGGGCTCTACGCGCCGTTTGTTCACGCCCAGTCCGAGCCGCTGAAAGTCGGGTCCTGGGGCGGGTTCTTCGAAGAGGTTCTGGCCGACAAGCTGTATCCCGAGTTCACCGCCGCCACGGGCATCGAAGTGCAATCCATCGGCACCCCGAACGGCGACGCGCAGGTGGTGCAGCTGGCGCAGGCGATCCGGGCAGGCAACGTGCCCCTGGACGTTTCGGCCCTGATCCCGATCCCGATGGTGCGCGCCACCAATGCCGGGATCATCGAGCCGCTGGACATGTCGCGCATCCCCAACGCCAAATACCTGCCCGAGGTCCAGGGCGTCAGCGAAACCGCCGAAGGGATGCCCAACGGCGTGGCCTGGTTCTTCTACTTCAACATCCTTGTCACCCTGCGCGAGGATTTCCCCGAAACGCCGACCAGCTGGACCGAACTGTGGAACCCGGCGAATGCAGGTTTGGCCGGGGTGATGGCGCAGCCCGAGATTTCCAACATCATCGACATCACCGCCGCGACTTATTTCGGCGGGCCGGACATCCTGCAAACCAAGGAAGGTGTGATGGAAGTGCTGGCCAAAGTGGCCGAGCTGAAGAACACAGTTGCCCTGTGGTACCGGGATGAGGCGCAGTTCCAGAACGGTCTGGAGACCGGCGAGTTGCCGATTGGCATCTATTACAATGACGTCGCCACGGTGGCGCAGGCCGAAGGGATCGGGATCGACCGCATTTTCCCAAAGGAAGGCGCCGTCAAGAACCCGGCCTATTGGGGCATCTCCAAAGGCACCGCGCTGCGCGATCAGGCGCATGAATTCCTGAACTACACGCTGGATCCGCCGGTGCAGGCCTTGCTGGCGCGCAATCTGGGCGGCGGCCCCGTGGTGCCCAAGGATACCACCGATCTGACCGATGAGGAATGGGATCAGGTTTCGACCAGCAAGGACACTATTGCGCCTGCCTATCACCTTTATACCGATTGGGGCGACTGGACGGCGACAGAGTTCTCGCGCGCTATCTCCTGATCTGACTAACCAAGGCCCAGGATAATGACCGCACTCACCTTGGAACATGTCTGGAAGCGCTTCGGCAGTTTCGAAGCCTTGAAAGACATCAGCCTGTCGTTGCCCGCGGGCAAGTTGATCACCTTTCTTGGGCCTTCGGGCAGTGGGAAAAGCACTATGTTCAGGCTGGTCGCCGGCCTGGACAACGCCTCTGAAGGCGTCATCCGGTTTGATGGCGAAGATGTCACCAGGCTGCCGGCCTACAAACGCAATGTGGGCATGGTGTTTCAGAATTACGCCCTGTTTCCGCATCTGAACGTGTGGGAAAACATCTCATACGGGCTGAAACTGCAGAAACGCCCCAAGGCAGAGCGTCGGGCGCGGGCCGAAGAGCTGCTGGAGCTGATCAAGCTGCCGCATGTCGCGGACCGGCCGGTCAAACAGCTGTCGGGCGGCCAGCAGCAGCGCGTGTCGATCGCGCGGGCGCTGGCGATGGAGCCGCGCCTGTTCCTGCTGGACGAGCCGCTGTCGGCGCTGGACGCCAAGCTGCGCGAACATATGCAGACCGAGCTGTGCGACCTGCAGCAGTCGCTGGGCATCACCACCATCGTGGTCACGCACGATCAGCGCGAGGCGATGACCATGTCGGATGTAATTGTGGTGATTGATCAGGGCGCGATCCAGCAGGTCGGCAGCCCGCTGGAGATATATCGCAGACCGGCGACGCCATTTGTGGCCGATTTTGTCGGAACCTCGACCCTTTTGCAGGGTATCGCACGCACGGACGGCTCGTTTGAATTCAACGGGCAGAGCTTGAAGGTGCAGCCGCCGCATTGGGCCGCGCGCGATCTGACGCCGGGTCTTTTGTGCCTGCGCCCGGAACAGCTGCGGCTTACTCCGCAATCGGCGCAAACGCGCAACGCGATTGAGGTCGATGTCAGTCTGATCCGGGATCTGGGGTCCGAGATCGAGGTGCTGGCAAAGGCAGGCGCGTATGAGTTTCTGGTCAAGGAATCCCCGGGCCGGCCGCTGGGCTACAGCGTTGGGGACAAGATGCATCTGAACATCCCCGAAACCGCCCATCTGATCCAGGCGTGAACCAATGACAACTCAGGATACCGCAGTTCCCCAGCCCATGCCCCGGTTTTGGCGGGTAGACCGCAAAACCCTTATCCTGATTCCGCCGGGAATTATGCTGCTGGTCTTTTTCCTGTGCCCGTTCCTGATCATGGGGGCGGTCAGCTTCTATTACCGGGTGCCGGACGGGTTCTATGAACCCGATTTCGTGCTGACCAACTATGCCGCGTTCTTTGATCCTGTCTTCTTGACGGCGCTGGGTCGGTCGCTGACCCTTTGCGCCTTGATTTCAGTGGTTTGTGTCAGCCTGGCGGTGCCCTTCACTTATCTGGTGTCGCGGATGGGGCGGGGCATTCAGGTGCCTGTCGTTATCCTGCTGCTGTGCATCCTGACCCTTTCCGAGGTTATTCTGGGTTTCAGCTGGACCATCCTTCTGTCGCGCACAGCGGGGGTCTCGAATGCGCTGGTCTGGCTGGGCATCCTGGACCGGCCCGTGTCCTATTATCCCAGCCGGGCAGCGATCATGATCGCCATGCTGCATTTCTGTTTTCCCTTTGCAGTGCTGACGATCTATCCGCCGATCTCGCGTTTTGACCGCAGCCTGCCCGAAGCCGCCTCGACCCTGGGCGCGGGGCCGATCAGGTCGTTCTTTACCGTGGTGGTCCCGGCGCTGCGGGGGACAATCATCTCGGCCCTGGTACTGGTCTTTGTCTTTGCCCTGGGGGCCTATCTGTTCCCGCAGATGCTGGGCCGTCCGGCAGACTGGACCCTGTCGGTGCTGATCACCGATCAGGCGATCTATAAGTCCAACATTCCCTTTGCCGCCGCCATGTCCGTGTTCCTGTGCATCATCTGCTTTGCGCTGATCACCGGGGTCGGCAGGCTGACCAGAAAGACCGAAGGCTAGGCCATGCACACCCGTCTTGGAAAACTCTATGTCTTTGCCGTAGCGCTGTTTCTAATGCTGCCCTTCATCGTGGTGGCCGGCGTGTCGTTCAATGAAAAGAAGCGGCTTTACTTTCCGCCGCGCGGTTTCGGGCTGGGCTGGTACAAGGATGTGCTGAGCAGTCCGGAATGGCTGGGTCCCATCGGCACCAGCCTGATGGTGGCGGCGATTGCGACGGTGGTGGCGGTTTGCATCGCGCTGCCGATCAGCTTCATGCTGTGGCGTCACCGGGTGCTGTTCGCCAAGGTGCTGTTCGGCCTGGGGCTGGTGCCCTTCATGCTGCCGCCCGTCACCTCGGCGCTGGGTTTCCTGATCTTCTGGTCCGAGATTGGAGGCTATGGCTCGTTCTGGGCCACCACGATCTCGCATTCGGTGTTTCTGGTGACGATCCCGCTGATGATGATTTCCTTAGGGTTGGAAACCATTGATGACGCCTATCTCGATGCCGCCTCATCCCTTGGCGCCAGCGAGGGCGCGGTTTTTCGAACAGTCATCCTGCCGCTGATCCTGCCTTATATCTTTGGCGCCTCGGCCTTTTGTTTCGTCCTCAGCATGAACGAATACATCATCGCCTTCATGGTAGCAGGCTTTACCGTTGAAACGCTGCCCATCAAGGTGGTGAATTCGCTGCGCTACGGCTACTCCCCGGCGATGGCGGCGGTGTCGGTCTTTGCGGTGCTGGCGGCGGCGGGGCTGTTCCTGACCGTGGCCCGGTTCGGGGACCTTCTGAAAATGGTCGGCGCGCTGGACAAGGCCGAGTGATCCCCCGCCAATCCCCCTGAAAAAGGAGCCTGATGATGCGCGCCGCCCTTCCGCCCGCCACGTTCCAGACCCGGGTTCGCGTTGACAGCCCAAGCCTGGAAAACCCGTTTGAGTGGCGCACGACCACAGCGCAGGATCTGTGCGCAGGCCGCAGGATCGTCATTTTCGCCGTCCCGGCGGCGTTCTCGCCGGTCTGTTCGGATGAACACCTGCCCGGGTTCGAAGCACATTACGATGAGATCCGGGCCCAGGGCATTGATGAGATCTATTGCCTGTCCGTGAACGACGCTTTTGTCATGTTCCGCTGGGGGCAGGCCCAGGGCATCGAAAAGGTCCAGATGATTCCGGATGGCAATGCCGATTTCACCCGCAAAATGGGGATGCTGGTGGAATACACCGCCGATGGGATGGGGTTGCGTAGCTGGCGTTATGCCATGGTCGTGAATGACGGGCGCATCGAATGCCTGTTGCCCGAACCCGGCTTTGGCGACAATGCCCCGGACGCGCCGATGGCCGCCTCCGATGCAGGATCGCTGCTGTCCTGGCTGAAGGAAAATCCAACGGGTTGAGCACTCAAAGCGGAGCTGTTTGCATGACATATCATTGGTTAATCCTGATCCTTGCCGGGGCGTTTGAAATCGGCTGGCCCATCGGGCTCAAGAACGGATCGGGCGAGAATGGCACGAATTGGTATTGGATCGCCTTTGCTGTCAGCAGCATGGTGGCCAGCGGGTTTTTCCTGTTTCTGGCGCAAAGGGCCATTCCCATCGGCACCGCTTATGCGGTCTGGACCGGGATCGGCGCGGCGGGCACTTTTCTGATCGGCGTCATGGTCTTTGCCGAGGCCGTAACGGCGGGCCGGATGCTGGCGCTGGCCCTTATTGTATCGGGAGTGGTGCTGTTCAAGGTCAGTTCGTGAGCCTTGCGCCAGGGCCCGTTCCTGTTTCCCAAGCGGAACATGACGTTTGCGGCGAACGCGATGGCAGAGAGGGAGAGCTTCGGGCTTCTGCTTGGCGCCGGCCGGGTCTTCTGGGGAGCCGTTTGCAATCACGGGCCGGTTTGCCTCTGCCCCGGCCCATTCGTGGCTGAAGGCATTCCCCTTGGCCTGCAGGACGCGGATACCTGCGGTAAAATCCCGGCCCGCCGTCGTGCGCAAGGCTTGGGCGTTTAAAGTCTGGTTTGAAGCCGCCTCTGCGGCGGCAGGCGAGTCCTGCGGAAAAATTTCAGACTTATTTCCGAGTCAAGCCTGTATCGGCTGAGCAATTCGAAAGCTGGAGGTGTGAAAAACTCATCATGGCGGGGTTGAACGCGCCCTATACTGTGCTGCGTCAAGCCGCGGAGAGCGCAATGCCGTTTCCAAAGCGCGCAGAGCAGTCCGGCGCTTTGCCCCGGCTGGTCTCCAGCTATCGCAGGGACGCGGGGGAAGCCTCCGGATAGAGGCTGGATAAGGGAAGGAGCCCTGGTATCGCTGACGTGATTTCAAACAGGCACACGGATGAGCCATGGAAGGTCGGGATGCTGTTTTCCCAGACCGGCTATATGGCGCTGATCGAAGAGACGCAGTTTCGCGGCACCATGGTGGCCGTGAAAGAACTGAATGACAATGGCGGCATCAACGGCCGCGAAGTCGAACCAGTCATCTACGATCCGGCCTCGCAAAACGCCCTGTTCCGGACTCACGCGCATAGGATGATGGCCAATGATGGCGTGTCGACCATTTTCGGATGCTACACCTCGTCCAGCCGCAAGGCGGTGCTGCCGGTTGTTGAGCGTCTGAACGGGCTGCTGTGGTACCCGACGCTGTATGAGGGGTTCGAATATTCACCCAATGTGATCTATACCGGAGCGGCCCCCAACCAGAATTCAACCGCGCTGATCGAGTATCTGATCAACACCTATGGGGATCGCTTCTATTTCATCGGTTCCGACTATATCTATCCGCATGAAACCAACAGGGTCATGCGCGAGCTGCTGGAAAGCCGCGGCGGAAAGCTGGCAGGCGAAAAGTACGTGCCGCTGAATGCAAGGCGCGAGGATTTCTTTGCGGTGATGCGCGAGATCAAACGGGCGCAGCCGAATGTGATATTCTCGACTGTGGTCGGCATGGCGACGGTCTACCTGTATCAGACGTATAATGACTTCAATCTCGATCCCAACACCGTCCCGATTGCCAGCCTGACCACGACCGAGGCCGAAGTGCAGGCCATGGGCGCGGATGTGGGCGAAAAACACATCACCGCCGCGCCCTATTTTCAAAGCCTCAACAGCGACCGGAATTCCAAGTTTCTCAAGCTCTACCGGGATATGTACGGCGATGCCGAAGCCATCAACATGTGTGCCGAAGCGGCGTATTTTCAGGTTCACATGTTCGCCAAGGCGCTTGAGATGACCAATACGCTGGATCCCGACATTCTGCGACCCATGGTTTTGGGCCAAAGCTTTGACGCGCCGCAGGGCAGGGTCAGTATCAACGAAAACAACTCGCACACGGATCTTTGGGTCAGGGTTGGGCGTGTGACCCGCCTTGGCCAGTTCGAGATTGTCTGGGAGTCGATGCAGGCGGTGGCCAGCGACCCCTATCTGGTCAACCTGCATGACGCGCGCGCCTAGGGGGATCGAATTGTGAAACCACGCCAGGGGGCCAGAAAACCCGGCTGCTCATCCGGCCTCGTCAATCTGTCCAACCTGCGGGTGACGATGTGCTGCAAACGCGATGCCGCCACGGATGAGCAGATCCGCGCCCTGCAAAGGCAGCGGATGGAAGTGTCTTGCATGTGGCCCCCGCCCGCAGGCCGTTTGGATGCCGATATGGACATCCTGATCTGCGATTATTTTCCGCAATTGGTCGATCTGATCCCCTGGGTCGCGGGGGATGCCAAGGCGGCGCTGATCGTGCTGGTGCCGTCGGGCCAGGGGTATGACGACAACCTGCTGGTTGCTTGCGCCGCCCACGCCGTGGTTCAGAAACCGTTTCAGGGCGGGTTTCTAACCACTGCGGTCAAATTGGCCTGGAGTCATTACCGCTATGAAAGGCGGATGCTGGACCGGGTGGCGAAGCTGGACGGCGTTGTGCGCACCATGCGCGACATTGAACGGGCAAAACTGATCGTCATGGCAGAGCAAGAGGTCGATGGAGACACCGCCTATCGGCAGATCAGACAGTCAGCGATGCAGTCGCAAACCTCAATTTCTGCGGTTGCGAGATACATCATCGAATCTTCGAAAATCTGAGCGCTTTTTGCAGATACTCCGCATAACTCATTAAAATAAATGAAATTAATTTGATTGCGCAGGTGCGGCATATTTTTCGAATTTTCACAATTGACTCAAATTTCGAAGTGATGCAGCCTTTTCACACCTGAAAAATCAGGGCAGCAAAAACGCTGCAAAAAATGGAAACGGCAAAAAAGCCTCCGAACCAGACCGCTGGTCTGTTCGGGGGCTTTTTTGCGTCAACAGGGAAGAAAAAATGTCGATCACACGTCGTAATTTGCTGAAGACGTCCGGTGCCTTCGCAACCGCTGCCGCCATTGGCACCCCCCATATCTGGAGCAAGAATGCCGGCATGGCCTATGCCGCAAATGGCGAGATCAATGTGGGGGTTCTGTTCTCGCTGACCGGCACCACGGGCATTATCGAAGAGTCCCTGAACAAGGCGACCCTGCTGGCCATTGAAGAGATCAACGATGCCGGCGGCATCAACGGAATGCGGATCAATCCGATTGTCGAGGATCCGGCCTCGGACCCGGCCACTTTCGCGTCCAAGGCGCGCAAGCTGGTAGTGGGCGACAATTGCGTGTCGGTGTTCGGATCCTACACCTCCGCCAGCCGCAAGGCGGTTCTGCCGGTCTTTGAAAAACGCGACAACCTGTATTTCTATCCGACCCTGTATGAGGGCCGGGAGTGTTCGAAAAACGTTGTCTATACCGGCGCCGTCCCGAATCAGCAGCAGGATGAGTTCATCCCCTGGCTGGTGAAAAACTTCGGCAAGAAATTCTTCCTGATCGGGTCGAACTACATCTATCCGAAAGAAGAAAACAATTATTGCAAAAAACTGCTGGCGGAACTGGGCGGCGAAGTGGTGAACGAAGAATACGTGCCGCTGGGCCATTCCGAATTCAGCTCGGTCATCAACAAGATCAAGGCAACGCAGCCGGATGTGATCTTCTCAACCGTGGTGGGCGATTCCGTTGTGGCGCTGCATCGTCAGTATCGCGCGGCGGGTCTGGATCCTGAAAAGATGCCAATGGCCAGCCTGACCACATCCGAAAACGAAGTGGCGGCGATGGGCGGCGATGCGGCTGCGGGCCACTTTACCTCGGCGCCCTATTTCATGGTGCACCAGTCGCCGGAGAACGAGAAATTCGTTGAGGCATACCGCGCGCGCTGGGGGGGCGACAAGGTGACCCATTTCGTGTCCGAGCCGTCCTATTTCCAGGTTTACCTGTTCAAGCAGGCCGTCGAGCAGCTGGCCGCCAGCGACATCAGCCCGCAGAACATCCGCGAAGCGATCAAAGGGCAGGAAACGATCGCACCGCAGGGCAAGATCCGCCTGGAGGGCGATAATCTGCACACCTGGCTGTGGCCCAAAATCGCAGTGGCGAAGTCCGACGGCCAATTCGAGGTGCTGCAGGATTCCAAGGAATGGCAAAAGCCCGTTCCCTATGCTGCCTACCCGGATCAGACCTGCGCCGAAAGCGGCCTGATCAAGGCCTGACGCAGGCAGATGGCCCGATGGGATGGCGGCCGTGTTCCGCCGTTCCGCCGGCCCCCGGCAACCACTCAACGCGGGTATCCCATGGACTTCCTCTTACAAAACCTCATCACCGGTCTCAGCATCGGGTCAATACTTCTGCTTGTCGCGCTTGGTCTGGCGATCATCTACGGATCGATGGGCATCATCAACATGGCGCATGGAGAGTTCATCATGCTGGGGGCCTATGGGGCCTGGGCGATGAACACGTTTTTCGGCGTCGGCACCCTGGGAAGCCTGGTCATCGTCTTCTTCGGGGTCGGGCTGCTGGGGTTCCTGATCGAACGCAGCGTGATCCGGCATCTGTATTCGCGGCCGCTGGATACAATTCTGGCCACATGGGGCATCGGTATCATCCTGCAACAGGTGGTGCGGCTGATCGCCGGGGGCGAGCTGCGTTATGTCGAGATGCCCAGCGTCCTATCGGGGACGGTGAGTATTCTGGGCACGGACGTCTCTGGCTATCGGGTGTTCATGTTGGGTTTTGTCGCAGCGTTGTTTGCGATGACTTGGTTCTTAATGTTCAAGACTGAATTCGGATCGAAACTGCGCGCGGTTGTGCAGGACCCCGGCATCGCATCGTGTTTCGGGGTAAATTCCGGCCGGGTTTATTCACTGACCTTCGCCTATGGCGCCGGGCTGGCCGGGCTGGCCGGAGCGCTGATCGCGCCGCTCAAGAGTGTCGCGCCCGAAATGGGAACCACCTATGTGGTCGACGCCTTTTTCGTCGTGGTTCTGGGCGGGGTGCAAAGCCTGTTCGGCACCGCCGCCAGCGCCTTTCTGCTGGGCGAGGCGACGGGCAGCCTGGGCTATGTCTGGAACGACACCATCGCCAAGGCGGTGGTGCTGCTCATCATCATCGTGCTGATCCGGTTCCGCCCGCAGGGCCTGTTTGCTTTCAAGGTGCGGGGGTGAGTGCCATGAAAACCAATGGGCTTTTTGGCATGACACGCCGAACCACTAATCAGGTTGCCGTCTATGGCCTTGTGTGCCTTGCGCTTTTTGCGCTGCCCACGATCCTGGACAATGACTTTCTGCTCAACCGCTACTCGCGCTATCTGGTCTTTGGCATGGTGTCGATGGCGCTGTGCCTGTCCTGGGGCTATGCCGGTATCCTGAACCTTGGGCAAGGGCTCAGCTTCGGGCTTGGGTCCTACTGCATGGCGATGGCGCTGAAACTGCGCACCGTGCCGGTGCATACCGGATCGGAGGGTTTGCCGGACTTTATGGTCTGGAACAATGTCGAGACGTTGCCGTGGTTCTGGCAGCCGTTTTATTCCATGACCTTCACCCTGCTGGCGGGAATCCTGCTGCCGGTGGTTCTGGCTGGCTTCATTGGCTGGTTCATGTTCAGAGGACGCATCACCGGCGTGTTCGTCGCCATCATCACGCTGGCCACGCTTGTTGTGGTGAACCTGTTGATCATCGACCAGCAATCCTATACCGGCGGCTTCAACGGCATTACCGACCTGGCCCAGCTGGAGCTGTTCGGGGTCGAGTTCGATGCCTATTCCAAAAGCACCTACTACCTGGTCGCGGCCTGCCTGTCGGCAAGCCTGTTTGGCGGCCTGGTCCTGACCAACAGCAAAACGGGTCTGATCTTTCAGGCGATCCGCGACGAAGAAAACCGCGTGCGGTTCTTTGGCTATGACGTGGCAAGCTACAAGACGCTGGCCATGTGTGTCTCTGCTGCCATCGCGGGGCTGGCGGGGATGCTTTACACCGTGGTGATGGAGTTCGCTTCACCCACTTTCCTGGGTGTGCCGCTGAGCTTGTCGATCGTGATTTGGTGCGCTGTTGGCGGACGGCAAAGCCTGTTGGGCGCCGCTCTAGGGGCGATGCTGGTTTCGGGTGTGCAGGGCGCATTGTCTGAAACCGAGCTGTTCCTGGATACCTGGACCCTGATCATGGGTTTCCTGTTCGTGGTGATCGTTCTGTTCCTGCCGAACGGGCTGGCTGGTTTTCTGGACGCTGTCAAAGCCCGGTTCGCTCGCAAACCCCAAGGCGGCGGGGCACAGACCGCAGCCGGCGACATTGTGACCATCAGATCGAAAGCGGAGCAGTCATGAGCGGCCATCTGAATATCGACAGCCTTTGCGTTCAGTTCGGCGGGTTCAAGGCCGTGACCGATCTGAGCCTGGACATCAAACAAGGCGAGTTGCGCTGCCTGATCGGCCCCAACGGGGCGGGCAAGACCACGGCGCTGGATCTGATCTGCGGCAAGACGAAACCCACCAGCGGGTCGATCAAATACCGCGGCCAGGAACTGGCTGATGCCGAGGAGCACATTATCGCCCGGGCCGGCATCGGGCGGAAATTCCAGGTGCCCAGCGTGTTCAAGCAGCTGACCGTGCGTCAGAACCTTGAGGTTGCGCAATGCCGCGAAGTGGGGGTTTTCAAGAACCTGTTCAGGCGCGCGCAATCGGCGGATTCCGACGGGCTTGAGGTGCTTGCGGAATTCGTGGGCCTGCAGGACGCGCTGGACAAGACCGCGGCTTTCCTGTCGCACGGGCAAACCCAGTGGCTGGAGATCGCACTGCTGCTGGCGCAGGACAGCGAGCTGATCCTGCTGGATGAGCCCACAGCCGGAATGACCATCGGCGAAACTCAAAAAACCGCCGAGATCTGCAATCGCCTCAAGGGCAAGCACACGCTGATCGTGGTGGAACACGACATGGGGTTTGTCCGCGAAATCGGCGACGTCCTGTCGGTGATGCATCAGGGATCTTTGCTGGCCGAAGGCAGTACCGCTGAGATCAGCAACAACGCCAAGGTCAAAGAAGTCTATCTGGGATCGATTGGAATTGAAGATGCTTAATCTGAAGAACCTGAACGGGTACTACGGCAACTCCCGTGCGATCAAGGACATCAGCATTGATGTGGAAGACCGCGAGTTTCTGTCGGTGCTGGGGCGCAATGGGGTGGGCAAAACCACATTGATGCGGGCGATCTTCGGCCTTTTGGACAGGACCGAAGGGGCCATCCTGTTCGATGGGCAGGACCTGAGCCGGATGCCCACCCATGAACGCGCCAAGGCCGGGATTGGCTATGTTCCGCAGGGCAGGGGGATCCTGCCGCAATTCACCGTGGGCGAGAACCTGAACATGGGCGGTTTTGCCCGCACCAGCGGCCGCGGGCAGGAGTTGCAGGAAACGGTCTTTGAGATGTTTCCGATCCTCAAGGAATTCATCAACCGCAAGGGCGGCAACCTGTCCGGCGGACAGCAACAGCAACTGGCCATCGGCCGCGCCCTGCTGACGGACCCCAAGGTGATCGTGCTGGATGAACCGACCGAGGGCATTCAGCCAAATATCGTGGAACAGATCGAAGACGCGATCATTTCGCTCAACCGCGACCACAATATCACCATTCTGCTGGTCGAGCAGGACATCAAGTTCTCGCGCCGGGCAAGCCAACGGTTCGTGATCCTTGAAAAGGGTTCAGTCGTGTCATCCGGCCCGATAGCCGAGCTGAGCGATGATCTGGTGCACGAACACATGGCCGTCTGACCAACCCATAGAAAACCGCATGAAACCAACAGGAGGACTCCATGCAACACGGTGACATTTCCAGCAGTAACGACAGCGTCGGCGTTGCCGTCGTCAACTATAAAATGCCGCGCCTTCATACCAAGGCAGAGGTGCTTGAGAACGCGCATAAAATCGCTGAGATGATCAAAGGCATGAAGGTCGGCCTGCCGGGTATGGATCTGGTGATCTTCCCTGAATATTCGACGCACGGCATCATGTACGACCCGAAGGAGATGTACGAAACCGCCTCGACTGTGCCGGGGGATGAGACCGAGATTTTCGCCGAAGCCTGCCGCAAGGCTGATGTGTGGGGCGTGTTTTCGATCACCGGGGAGCGGCATGAGGAACATCCCAGCAAGGCGCCCTACAACACGCTGATCCTGATGAACAACAAGGGCGAGATCGTGCAGAAATACCGCAAGATCATGCCCTGGGTGCCGATTGAGGGCTGGATGCCGGGCGATTGCACCTATGTCTCCGAGGGGCCCAAGGGGCTGAAGATCAGCCTGATTATCTGCGACGACGGGAATTATCCCGAGATCTGGCGCGATTGCGCGATGCGCGGGGCGGAGCTGATCGTGCGCTGTCAGGGCTATATGTACCCCTCCAAGGATCAGCAGGTGGTGATGTCCAAGGCGATGGCCTGGGCCAATAACTGCTATGTGGCGGTGGCCAATGCGGCAGGTTTCGACGGGGTCTATTCCTATTTCGGGCATTCCGCGATTATCGGCTTCGACGGCCGCACCCTGGGCGAATGCGGCGAGGAGGAGATGGGCATCCAATATGCGCAGCTGTCGACCTCGTTGATCCGCGACGCGCGCAAGAACGGCCAGTCGCAGAACCACCTGTATAAGCTCCTGCACCGTGGTTACACCGGCATGGGGAAATCGGGCGAGAATGAAAACGGCGTCGCGGCCTGCCCCTATAATTTCTACTCGAAATGGGTCAACGACCCCGAGGGCACCCGCGAAATGGTCGAGGCGCTGACCCGTTCCACCCCCGGCACGTCCGAGGCCCCGATCCCCGGCATCACCAACGACAAGACCAAAGTGCACAGGTGAATTTCATCTGACCCGGCAGCCCCCGTATTGGGGGCTGCACCCCTATTCACTGACGGCAGCCCTCTGCCAGCCCCCTTTAAAAAAGCAGTGTCACCATGAATCTGGAAACCTACAAAATTCAAGACGAACCCTTCTACCACGCTTCGGGTAATGAGATTGCCACTTTCGAGGCGGCCCACAAGGATCGGATTCCCCTGATGCTGAAGGGGCCGACCGGGTGCGGCAAAACGCGGTTTGTCGAACATATGGCGTGGAAACTGGGCAAACCGGTCATCACCGTCGCCTGCCATGAGGATATGACGGCCTCGGACTTGGTGGGCCGGTATCTGCTGGATGCGGAAGGCACGGTCTGGCATGACGGTCCGCTGACGCTGGCAGTGCGCCATGGCGCGATCTGTTATCTGGACGAGATTGTCGAAGCCCGGCAGGACACCACTGTGGTGATCCACCCCCTGACCGATGACCGACGCATTCTGCCGTTGGACAAGAAGAACGAGCTGGTGCAGGCGCACCCGGATTTCCACCTCGTGATTTCTTACAACCCCGGCTATCAGAGCGTGCTGAAGGATCTCAAGGAATCCACCAAACAGCGTTTTGCTGCGCTGGATTTCGATTATCCGGATGAGGCGCATGAGGCGGCGATCATCGCGCAAGAGGCAAATGTGGGCCTGGATCTGGCCAAGACGCTGGTCAAATTCGGAGAATGCTCGCGCAATGTCAAAGGCCACACGCTGGCCGAAGGCGCCTCAACCCGGATGCTGATACAGGCCGGGCGGCTGCACAGCCAGGGGCTGGGCATCAAGGAAGCCGCTCAAACCGCGATCATCCTGCCGATCACCGATGACCGGGATGCGCGCAAAGCCCTGAACGACATGTTCACGGCCTGTCTGTAAGAGGCGGGACGGGGATGGACACAGCCACTTTGCCCGCAGAGGCCGGAACCGGCCTGATCGCCTCAGCCGCGATCGCGCACCTGCCGCGCAAACCGGATCAGCTGCTGTGGCAGGAAGCCGTGGCGAATCTGCCCGGCAGGGTGCTGAGCCGGTCCTTTCTGCTGGATTTTGCCGAAAGCGCAGCCGAAATCAGCAAGGTTTTCGGAGCTGAGGTGTTCCGCGCCCTGCTGCAGACGGCGGACTACCTGCGCCTGCACGCCGGGCCTGACGCCGCGCGGGCGTTCATCGCCAATCTGCGGCCGGCGATCCGGCAAATTCCCGACGGCGAAAGCTTCGTGATCTGGCTGCGCGCGATGCGGCAACTGACCGATGCGGCGCCGCGGCAGGTGGCGGATGTTTGCGAGATGTCGCAGAGCTTGCTGGCCAAACTGGATGCGATCGGGTTTCAGCGCTGGATGGCAACCGGGGTGTCCTCTTCTGCGGCCGACCCCGAACGGCTGCGGAGCTATTTCGCGTTGGAAGACCCTGCCGCGCGTCACGTGCTGGAACTGGAGGCAGGCACGGTCCGGCTGGCCGATCTGGAAAAAACCCTGACCTCGCTGCCGCTGGGCCTTTGGCGCAAGCGGGTGATCTTGCGGGCGGCGGGTTTCAATGACGGAAAAACCCATACCCGCACCAGTTTTGACGGCACGTTCATCCGGGTGCCGGTCAGCTATGCGGGCTATCAAAGCGATCAGGCGGAACGCCTGTTCAAGGCCGCGGTCACCCATGTCGGCGCGCATATCGAGCATATGGGCGGGCGCCGCCTGCCCAAGGCGCTAAAACCGGTCCAGATCGCGCTGGTCTCAATCCTCGAAGATACCCGTGCAGAGCTGCTGGCCGCGCGCAAATATCCCGGCCTGCTGGATTTGTGGAAATCATTTCACACGGTTCCGGGCCATGCCCAGATGCAGGAAACCGGCCGGAACGGTGTCTGTTATGTGGCGGCCGACACGGCGCCGGCCACCAGCAATCTGCTGGCCAGGCTGGCGCGCGCCCTGATCGATGAGGATTTCGCCGATGATCACCCCTGGGTCCGGAAAGGCCGCATGATGTTCCGCAATGCAGGCCCCGATTGGGACCCCGGTGACATCCGGCGGATCGGCGTTCTGCTGGGCAATGATATTGGCCAGATGCGGCTGCAGTTCAACGCCAAGACCTATGTGGTCGAACCGGCCTATCGCGACGACAATATGGGCCTATGGGATTTCGGCGAACCGCCCGAAGATGCGGAAGATGATCTGGACACCGTGCTGGCCTCGGTGCGGATCGAGAAGAAAGAGCAGGACAGCCCGGACACCGATCCGCAACCGCCGAGCGATCTGGACGAAACCGAAGCCAGACACCGCCCGGTCAACCCCGAGGAGGATGCGGCGGTTCCAATCTGCAAATTGCCGGAATGGGATTGCAAGGCGGGCAGCCTGCGCCCCGGCTGGGTGACTCTTGTCGAGCCCCGGCCGAGAACTGCACCGCCGCATATCATCGATGCCATCGTGGCAAAACACAGCGATGTGGCAGCACGGATCGAAAGCCTGGTTCGGCAATCCAGGATTGGCCAGATCAAACGTTTGAAACGGCAGCGCGAAGGCGACCGGCTGGATCTGGACGCTTGCATCCGGCACCGCATTGACCTGCGCGCCGGTCAGATCCCCGATAGCGGCCTTTATGAAACCACGGCCTTTTCCCAGCGGGACCTGTCGGTTCTGGTGTTGCTCGACATCTCGGAATCTACCAAGGATTTTGTCAACGGCACCGCCAAGTCGATCTATCATCTGCAGCGCGAGGCACTTGCGCTGCTGGCCGAGGCGATGCATGGCATGGGCGATCCGTTTGCCTTGCACGCGTTCTGTTCCGATGGCCGCAGCGAGTTGAAGTACCATCAGATCAAAAGCTTTGGCTTTCCCTACAATGATCAGGCCAAAAGCCGGCTTGCCGGTCTTCGGCCGGGATATTCCACACGCATGGGCGGTGCCCTCCGCTTTGCCGGTCAAGAGATTGCCGCTCAAACGACCCGGCGCAAACTGGTTCTGGTCATCACGGATGGCGAGCCATCGGATATTGATGTCAGCGATCCGGACTATCTGATCGAAGACACCCGCAAGGCGGTCATGGAACTGGCCGCGAGCGGCATAGATGTTTTTGCGATAGGATTGAACGGGGAAGACAATATGGCCCTGCCCCGGATATTTGGTGCCCGCAACATTGTTCAAACCAGTGATCTGGAGAGTTTGCCCGAACGCCTGCCCATGCTGTATTTCCGCCTTGTCGGATAGAGAGGAACGACCGCAGGCCGGCCGCAAGAGACGTTGGATCCCGGCGCAGGGGCCTGCGCGAGGCAAGGGCGTTTTGTGCGGTATTGCGGCGGTTGGAAACCGCAACTCATCTTTATCCTGAGGTTATCTCATTTGATCGCAACACCAAGCCGCAGCATGTTTCGGACAAGCTGCAGGGGAGGGCGTCTTGGCTGCTGTATTGAGTGTCACCGGGGTTTCGAAGGCCTTTGGGGCCGTTCAGGCATTGAACAAGGTCACCTTCGAAGCCAATCGCGGCGAGTGCATTGCGATCCTCGGCGAAAACGGCGCGGGCAAGACCAGCCTGGCAAGTGTGCTGATGGGCCTTTATCAGCCGGATCGCGGCAGGGTTGCCCTGAACGGGGCGCCATGCGAGCTGACAAATCCCTCGGTAGCACTTGAAAACGGAATTGGCATGATCCACCAGCATTTCAGCCTGGTGGAAAACATGACCGCGCTGGAAAATATCCAGATCGGGCTGCCGGCTTCCAAGCGCACGCCGCGCGCCCTGGGCGATGTTGAGGCCATTTGCGCCGACTTCAGGTTCAAGGTGGATTTTTCCGCCAAGGTCGAAGACATGCCGGTGGGCATGAAACAGCGGGTTGAAATCATCAAAGCACTGTACCGCAATGTTTCGATCCTGATTTTGGATGAGCCGACCAGTGTTTTGGCCCCAACCGAGGTGCAGCCGTTTCTGGAAGAAATCCGCGTCATGGTTGAAAAGGGGCTGACGGTTCTTCTGATCACGCACAAGCTGGAAGAAATCGTGCAGGCTGCCGACCGGGTTCTGATCATGCGTCACGGCCGGATCGAGGGAGATCTGGCAGTCTCCGAAACAGAAACCCGCAGAATGTCCGCGCTGATGATGGGCAGCGGCGATGCCGGACCCGGCTTGGCGCAGAATGTTCTGCGCGAGCCGGGCAGGGTTGTGAGCAGCGAGGTGGCCCTGTCGCTGGCCAATGTATCTGTGGTCACGGACGACGGCGTCCGCATTCTGGATAACATCAGCATTGAAATTGCAAAGGGCGAAGTCCTGGGGGTCGCGGGGATTGACGGCAACGGGCAACGCGAGCTGTCTGAAGCGATCGGCGGTCTGCTGAACATAACCCATGGTGCAATCGTTCTTGATGGTGAGGACATCAGCGGCCAGACAATTTCGGAACGCATTGCGGCTGGCATCGGGTTTGTTCCGGAAGACCGCCATGCAGAAGGTCTGGTTCTGTCCCTCAGCGTGGCAGAGAACACGGCAATTCGCACCATTCAGGACCCGAAATTCCGAAACGGCGGCTTGGTGAACCGGCGTGCGATCGGGACTTATGCTGACGCGCTGATCTCGGAATATGACATACGCCCGAAAGATCCCTCGCTTCCTGCGTCGGCGCTGTCGGGCGGCAACCAGCAAAAAGTTGTCCTGGGGCGGGAAATCGAAACCGCATCGCGTTTGCTGGTGGTGGTCCAGCCGACAAAGGGGCTGGACGTTGGCGCCACCCGCTTTGTTCAGCGGAAGATCCTCGAGGCGTCCCGGCGCGGTGTTGCGGTGCTTTATATCTCGACCGAACTGGAACATGTTCTGGAGGTGTCGGACCGTGTGGCCGTCATCGCGTTTGGCAGAATTACCGGGGTGGTCGATCCCGCAGCAACCTCTTCTCAGGAAATCGGAATGCTGATGACTGCGAGCAACGGAAGGTGACATGAACGCCAAGCAAATTCAGTTTCGTGTCCTTATGGCAATTGTGATTGCCCTGAGCCTTGGAGCCGTGCTGATCGTCATCGACGGCCACAATCCTCTGGCCGCCTACGGCGCCCTCCTCAATGAGTCCTTTCTCGATTATTGGGGGCTTTCCAACACGCTTGTGAAAGCCTCTCCGATGCTGCTGGCCGGTCTGGCGGTGATCCTGCCGCTGCGGGCGGGTGTGTTCAATATCGGCGGGGAAGGCCAGATTTACATGGGCGGGCTGTTCGGCGCCCTGGTCGCGTTGAACATTCCCGATACGCCTGGGGTGCCTGGCCTGATCGCGATCTTTGGCGCGGCCGCTGCCGGGGGCGGTCTGTGGGCGGCTTTCCCGGCTTACCTGCGGGCCTACAAAGGGACCAACGAAGTGATCGTCACCCTGTTGATGAACTTCGTCGCGATTCACATTGTCAGCTATGCCGTATCCGGGCCCTTGATGGCCGAGGGCGCGCCCTATCCCTATTCCGAAGAGATCGCGGATCAGTTCAAGCTTCCGATCCTCATGCCGCGCTCGGATGCCCATCTTGGCGTGCTGATCGGATTGCTGGCTGCGGTTTTGCTCTATTTCTGGATCCGTTCGACCCCCTCGGGCTTCCGCCTGGATCTTGTCGGGCGAAACCCCCGGGCGGCCACCTATGCAGGCGTAAACGCCAAGCGCAATATCATGATGTCGATGATTGCCGGTGGCGCACTTGCGGGTCTGGCCGGTGCAATCGAGGTCGCCGGGCTGAAGTACCGGCTGTTCCACCTGTTCAGCGACGGCTACGGGTACGACGGTATCGTGGTTGCCTTCCTGGCCGCGCTCAACCCCATTGTGGCCCCAGTAGCGGCCTTCTTTTTGGCCGGGCTTTCGGCCGGGGCCGGAACCATGCAGCGCTCTGTCGGCGTTGAAGGCGCTGTTGTTGAGGCGATTGAAGGGATCATTGTCATCTGCGTTGCGGCCGCCCTGGTCGTTCGCGAGCAGTCAACCGGCGCCGGCTGGCTGAAACGCCTTGCGGCGAAACGGAAAAAAACTGCAGGAGGCGTGTAATGTCCGGTCTTGATGCGGCTTTGATTTCGGATGTTCTGGCCTCGAGCGTCCGGCTGGGCACCCCGATTGCATTTGCCGCGCTTGGCGGCGTTTTCGCCGAGCGCAGCGGCACCTACAACGTCGCCCTGGAAGGTGGGATGCTGTCAGGCGCCCTGGGGGCGGCTTCGGGGGTGTTTGTTACGGGAAGCGTAGCGGCCGGCCTGGCTTGCGGTCTGATTTGCGGGATGCTGACGGGTCTGTTGCTGGGCGGGCTGGTCATCAGGCTGCGCGTCAACCAATTGGTCGCGGGTTTGGCCGTCAACATCCTGGTGGCTGGATTGACGGCCTTCGGGGCGCGGCTTGTGTTTGGGGATATGGCTGGAGGCGCAAGAGTCGCCGGATTTTCGGTCGTGGAGATCCCGGGGCTAAGCAGCCTGCCCGTGGTTGGCAGTGCGTTTTTCATGCAGGATCCGTTGTTCTACTTTCTTATTGCCATCGGCGGGTTGAGCTGGTGGTGGCTGTTCCGGTCGAATGCGGGCCTGGATTTCCGGGCCGTTGGTGAAAACCCGCGCGCGGCTGATGTGGCGGGGGTGCCCGTGTTCCGGTTCAAATACCTTGCGCTGGCAATCAGCGGCGCCTTGGCCGCGTTGGGCGGGATGCATCTGGTGTTGTCGCAAGTCTATGTCTTCACCGAAGGGATGAGCGCGGGCAAAGGCTTTATCGCACTGGCGGCGATCATCCTCGGGCGGTGGTCTCCGGCGGGCGCGATTGCGGCGGCGCTGCTGTTCGGGTTCTTTGACGCGGTTCAGTTCAAACTGCAGTTCAGCAATCCTGACGTGCCCTACCAGCTGTTCCTGATCCTGCCCTATGCGGCCTCCCTGGCGGCCCTGATCTTCCTTGTGGGGAAAACACGGGCACCTGCGTCGGTTGGCGAGGCTTATGTCCGGGAGCAGCGGTAGGCTGGGCGGTTTTTCAGGTCCGGTCTCATCGGGTTTCAGCGCCGGCAGATGGCGGTTGCAGCCGGAGCGGCGGCAACAATTTACTCATCTTAACCCTGAGGAAACATCATTTTTCGCAGCCCCTCCTTACGCGCAAAGTCGGACGCATAAATGCTAGGGAGGAAATACCTATGAAATTCCGCAACTTTGTTGCCGCGGGTCTTGCCGCGCTTTGCCTGCCGGCCTTTGCGGCCGGTGCCGAAGGCATCAAGAGTGCAGCCATCGTGATGCCGGGGTCCGTTTCCGACAATGGCTGGAACCAGGCCGGGTATGAGGGGCTTGCAAACGCAGGAAAGGATCTTGGCTTTGAAACCGCCTACAGCGAAAGCGTGCATCAGCCTGAGCAGATCGAAGTTCTGAGCGACTATGCACGGCGCGGCTACGGCCTTGTCATCGGCCACGGCGGCGAGTTCCAGGACGCCGTAGAGCGGGTGGCCGGTCGCTTTCCCGACACGATGTTCATGATCAACAACGGCTTGGGAACCTCGGAGAATATCGCAAACGCCGATTTCTATTTCAGCCAGATTGCGTATCTGATGGGCTATGTGGCCGGCTCGATGACGGAAACCGGTACCATCGGCGTCATTGCCGCGCAGAAGTTCAAATTCACCAATGACACTGTTGCGGGCTACGAGAACGGCGCAAAGGCTGCCAACCCGGATGTCAATGTTCTGGTTACCTGGACCGGCGATTGGGATGATGTCGCGAAAGGCAAAGAGGCGGCGCTGAACCAGATCTCACAAGGCGCCGATGTCGTGTGGCCGACGATGGACAGTGCGACCCTGGGCTCCATGCAGGCAGTTCAGGAGAAGGGCGTCTACGGGATTGGCATCTATCGCGACGCGATCAACGAATGGCCTGAGATTCTGCAATCGGCCATTCTGGATGTGCGCGGCAACATGAAAAGCTACCTCGAGCTCGCCGTTGCCGGGAAGCTGGAAGGCAACCTGTACCGTGGCGATATGTCCAACAGCCAGGCGATGCGCATTGGAACTTTCCACCCGGATATTCCTGAAAACGTCGTTCAGGAAGTGAACGCTCTGATCGCACAGATGAATTCGGGCGAGTTGATTGTCGAACCGCGGTAACAGAACTTCACCGACCAATGTGGAAATGCCCCGGGTCTTCCCGGGGCATTTCCATTCCGGCGCCATGGAGTCCGCGCCATCTTGTTCAGGGCTCAACCGGGTATTGCCGAGTTGTCTGGCGTTGCGAAGACGAATATGAAAAAACCATCCAGGATGTCGCGCCTGAAGGGCTTTCGCTACCCTCGTGAGGTCATTGCCTACGCGGTCTGGGCATACCATCGGTTTGCCTTGAGCACTGCGGATGTCGAAGATCTCTTGGCGGAACGGGGTGTCATCGTGAGCCGGAAAACCGTTCGGCTCTGGGTCAATCGTTTCGGCGCACATTTTGCGACCAGCATCCGGCGCGATCGCCCCAAGCCGAATGACAAATTGCACTTGGACGAGGTTGTTATCACGATCCGCGGCAAGAAGCACTGGTTGTGGCGGGCCATCGACGCCGACGGCGTTCTCGACATCCTTGTTCAAACGCGGCGAAATGCGAAGGCGGCCAAACGGATTTTCAAGAGATTGGTCGCTCGGTTCGGTGAGCCAAGGGTCGTGATCACGGACAAGTCGCGCAGCTACATCAAGCCCAACAGCACCTTGGCACCGCAGGCTGACCACCGGGCCCACAAAGGGTTGAATAATGCAATCGAAGTTTCGCACAGGCTGACGCGAAAGCGAGAGAAGTTGTTTGGCAGGTTCAAGTCACACCGACAAGCTCAGAGGTTTCTGTCCGCGCATGACCAGATCAACCTGATATTCCGCCCCCGCCGCTATCAACTCACCACAACCTCAAACCGTCACGCCCGCATCGATGCGTTCAGTCTATGGGTCGACTACACCGCTGAAATGGAAGCATAACCCTGCACTTTCCAACGCTTCACAATCGGCCGCCAACAACTTGGCAATACCCTTGTGTGCTCGGTGATCCATGAGCTACCCCCTGAATTTCGGACACTGACGTAAGCTACGATTTGTTGTCTGCTGATCTTCGACGAAAAGGAGATCAGAGATGTCGAAACGGAAGAACCACTCGCCCGAGTTCAAGGTGAAAGTCGCGCTTGAGGCTTTGAAGGGTGAGCGAACTGCGGCTGAACTTGCCAGCCAATTTGGCGTCCATCCCACGATGATCGACAGTTGGAAACGCGCTCTGCTGGAAGGCGCGTCCGACGTGTTTGAACGCGGCGGAAAGAAGTCCCCAGAGACCGACGAAGAGCAGGTCAAAGAACTGCATGCGAAGATCGGGGAGCTGGCCGTCGCCAACGATTTTTTGTCACGAAAGCTCAAGCCGAGGATCGGCAAGTGAGGCGCAAGATGGTTGAGACTGCC